>JASHSC010000470.1 GCA_030036915.1 Terriglobia bacterium | reverse complement strand
AAACGCCTCCTCATAACTGCCGAGCACCCGCAAAACCGTTGCCCCGAAGATCAAAAGCTGTGTGACCTTGGGCTCCGGCGCCCGCTCGGGGACAAAAATCACGCTTCGCAGGCCCAGCGATGCCGCCATTCCCGCGAGCGAAGAGGCTGCATTGCCGGTGCTAGCACAGGCGATAATCTTCTGCCGCTGCTCCCGCGCTTTCACCGCGCCCACAGAACTTGCACGATCTTTCAGCGAGCCGCTGGGATTTCGCCCATCGTCTTTCAGGTAGAGAGTCTTCAAGCCCATTGCCCGCGCAAGTGTCGGAGTTGGGGTTATCGGCGTCCAACCGACTTGCAAGCCCGGAAGAACCGCGTTGCGGCGAATAGGCAACAATTCTCGATACCGCCAATGCGAGTGTTCGCGGCGCTTGGCGAGACTTTGGCGTGTCAGACGTTTGGCGATCGCTGCATAGTCGTACTGAACGTCGAGTGTGCCGGTAATCCCACACGCTGGACACGTGTAGGGAACGCGCGTAGAATAAACCTCGCCGCAGAAAACGCACTTCAATCCCGTTACGAATTCCAACTGATAATTCCCTCCTGTCGCTCCTGTAGGTTACCCCGGCGTGCATGGCAAACCAAACAGAAATCCCATGGAAGTACAAGTGGGGGAAATCCCGCACCGGGTGCGCGTTGGCGCTGGTCCGCTGCCTAATTGTGCCCTAAACTTCAGAGCATCAACCTATAATGGAAGTTAACCCTAATGGGATGGAGGCCGATGGTCATGTTCCTCGAGAAGTCCACGCTGCAAGTTCTTCCCAAGGTTTTGTTGCACGAGCACCTGGACGGGTCCATGCGGCCGCAGACCATCATTGAATTGGCCAAGGACGCCAAATACACGAAGCTGCCCACCACCGATCCCTCGGCTCTGGCCGACTGGTTTTTCCGCGGCGCCAACCGCGGCGACTTGGCCGGATACCTCGAGGGCTTCGCGCATACCATTGCCGTGACCCAGACCCCGGAAGCGCTCGAACGCGTGGCATACGAACAGGTGGAAGATCTGAAAAATGACGGCGTGGTTTACTTTGAGACGCGTTTTGCCCCGGTATTTCACACCAAGAAAGGCCTCACACATCTCGATGTCGTGACCGCCGTTCTCAAAGGGCTCGAGCGGGGGGAAAGAGATTTCAAAATTCCGGCCGGTTTGCTCCTTTGCGCGATGCGGAATATGAAGATCTCCCTGGAAATCGCCGAACTCGCCGTGGATTTCCGCGACCGCGGAGTGGTGGGGTTCGACCTGGCGGGCGAAGAGGGCGGCTATCCGCCCAAGAAACACGTGGACGCGTTTCATTACATCCAGCGCCAGAATTTCAATATCACCGTCCACGCCGGCGAAGGCTACGGAAAGGAATCCATCTGGCAAGCCATTCAATACTGCGGCGCGCATCGCATCGGTCACGGAACACGGCTGATTGATGACATTGCGGTTGTCGATGGAACGAGCGTGAAGTTGGGCGGATTGGCGCAGTACATCCTCGACAAGCGCATTCCGCTGGAAATCTGCCTCTCCAGCAACGTTCACACCGGAGCCATTCCCACCCTGGCCGAGCACCCGTTCAAGGTCCTCTATCGGGAGCAATTCCGGGTCACGCTCAATACGGACAATCGCCTAATGAGCCGCACCAGCATGAGCAATGAATTTCAGGTGGCGATGGAAACCTTCGGCCTGGGTCTGGATGACTTCGAGAAGATTACGATTAATTCTATGAAGAGCTCGTTCCTCCCTTACGACGAACGGATTCGGATCATCTATACTGAAATCAAACCGGGTTACGCCAGGATTCGGTATCCCGAACATCAGTCGGCCGCCCGCGCTCTTTAAAGCGGGAATCGAATGCCCCGGTGTTTTTCAACGGGTCTGGCAATGCCTCCTTCGCCGCTACAATCGGAGGGCATCAAGATGTTCCGTGCGCCTCAATAGGTTAGTGCGCCGAGCCCTTCCAGTTCATGATCTTCATGATGAAGGCCTGGACTCCCTCCTTCGTCACGCTTACTCACCAGTTACATACCCTGTGACATTCCACCACAGGAATCCAACCCAGCCATCCTACGGACGGCAAGACACCGACACGATTCCCCCAGCAAATCGGAGGTCGTGTGTCGGTCTACCAAACGAGTAGCGGGTTCGGTGTCGACTGGCGGGACGAGTTCAACCGCCGCCACCGCAAGTTTGTCGGCTCGCGAGAGGCTGCCCTACGCATGGACCAAATCCTGCGCGAGCAGGTAGCCGTGCTCCGGGGCGCGGCGCGGAATTTCCGCGCTGCAAATGTCAACGGCAGTTGATCTCCGGCTGGCCCACCACCCAGGGACCGCTAAGACCAGACTGAACAAATCGCGCGTCGGGCACCACTGGGCGCGTCTGCTAGGCGACCCAGAGGTCGCCAGCGTCACCCCTCGCCTTTTGGGCGAGGCCCCGGCGGCAAAATCTCATCGGCAGTCGAGATGGAATTGCGGCATTCCCTTGCCGCGTTGCCGGGGATTGTGCAAAAATATCCAAGGTGGAGTTGCGGAGCCTGCCCGAGGCTGCGCGCAACCTATGCATCAGGGGGACACCATGCATTCAAGGAGAGTAAGTGCATCCTGACCTTAAAGGCGTCGTCGAGCTTCAGCAACTCGATCTGCAGGTTGCGGAGATGACGGGCCTGATTGATTCCCTTCCCAGACAGATTCAAAAACTGCAATCCCAACTGGACAACTTCATTGCCGCCCACGAGGACCGCAAGAAGCGGCTGGCCACCAACCAGAAGGAACGCAAAGACCTGGAAGGCGACGTTAAAGAGATCCAGGAAAAGATCACCAAGCACAAAGGCCAGCTTTACGAGGTAAAGACCAACGAGCAGTACCGCGCCATGCTGAAGGAAATTGAGGGAGAAGAGGGAAACATTCGCAAGATCGAAGACCAGATTCTGGAAAAAATGATGGCGGCGGAGGAGATTCAGAAGAACATCCAGGAAGCGGCGGCGCGGCTGGAAGGCGAAAAGGGGCGGGTGGCCGGGGAAATCAAGCACCTGCAGGACGAGCGGCAGAAGGATATGGACGAACGCGAGCGCTTGCAGACACGCCGCAAGGAAGTCGCCACCGGTTTGAGTGAATCCGTCCGCGAGCTTTACGAGCGCATCCGCAGTTATCGTACCGGATTGGCGGTGGCGGAAGTGCGTGACGGTCTCTGCACCGCCTGCAATGTTCGGTTGCGTCCCCAGGCCTATAACGAAGTTCGCAGCGACGATGCCGTGCTGACTTGCGAGAATTGCAGCCGCATCCTCTATTACCTTGAACCATCTCCGGCCGAGAACGCTGAGAGCGGGCCCGCGAAGGCGGACGCGATCGCTTAGCGAGGATCGTGGCCGGCTGCTTGCAGAATCCCATCGGCCGCTGTGAGTCCATTACCGGCTACTTATCACTTACCCGCGGTCATTGCTCGGTTCATGCCAAACCCTTTGGAAATTGTGGCGAATATCGACGGCGGTTCGCGCGGCAATCCCGGCCCGGCGGCTTATGGCGTGGTCATCAAAACGGCGCAGGGCAAAGGCGTCGCTGAGATTGCGAAATTCATCGGCAAGGCCACCAACAACTTTGCAGAATACCAGGGCCTGCTGGCGGTGCTGGAATATTCCCTGAGCCACGGCTATTCGCGCCTGCGTGTGCTGACCGATTCAGAGTTAATGGCCCAGCAGATTGCAGGCGGCTACAAGGTCCGCAGCCCTGACCTGAAGCCCCTGCACGCCCTGGCCCAGGCCTTGATCGCGCGGCTGGAGTCCTTTTCAATTCAGCACGTCTACCGCGAGCAGAACCGTGAAGCCGACCGGCTGGTGAACCAGGCGTTGGATGAAGAAGAGCGCGGGATCGCACCTGCACGGGCTTCCAACGTGCCTCCTTCGAAACCAGTCTGCATTTCTGCAACTTTTCGCGATGGTTTGCTCCATCCGCATACACAACTTCCCTTGCTCGAGGGTGAAGAAGTGGATTTGGAGATTCGGCGAAAGAAGTAGGCAAGCGGAAGGCGGTCGCGCCGAGCAACCACTCCAAATTCCTGTATAATAAAATTGTGGATAGATGAAGGGCTTTCCCGGGGGCGCAGAGTGGCGTTTTACTCTGGCCGCGAAATTCATGGGAGAAACGTCTCGATGGCACAGCGAATGGTCAAATGCGTGAAGCTCAACAAAGAGCTTCCTGGGCTGGACGAGCTGCCCTGGCCAGGGGAACTTGGCCAGCGTATTTATGACAACATTTCCCAGGAGGCATGGAACCAGTGGCTGAATTTCCTGAGGATGCTGATCAATGAGTATCGTTTGGTGCCTTCAACTAAGGAGGCCCAGGAATTCATTGCAGGCCAAATGGAGCAGTTCTTTTTCGGCACGGGGTCGGCGCTCCCTCCTGGTTATGTCCCGCTGAAGTAGAGACCAACAATTCCAATCTTAAGGAGACACATGCGATTCAAGGCATCAACCCTACTCAAGCTTTCGGCAATCGGATTCTCATTCGTCATTTTCAGTCTCCCGCTTCACGCCGGGCAAGCCCCTGATGGCGCCGATCTGTTCAAGAAAAAGTGCTCGATGTGTCATGCCCCGGACGGCAAGGGTTATGCGGCCATCAAAACGCCGGATTTCACCGATCCCAAGGTGCAGGCATCGATGACGGATCAGGAAATGGTCGACGTCATTAAGAACGGAAAAAAAGGTACGGCCATGCCGGCTTTCGCGGACAAGCTGACGGATGACGAGATCAATGCGTTGGTCACTTACATTCGTTCTCTTGATAGCAGCAAGAAAAAGTGAGCGGAGGAAGACCCTGCCGGTGCCGCAACCGATTGTAGCGGCGGTCCCGCCCACGCGGGATCGACGCTACAAGAAGGAAGGCGATTCAAAATGGATAAAATCGTGAAGACGGACGCGGAGTGGAAACAGATTCTCACTCCTGAACAGTATCAGGTGACCCGCCACGGAGGAACCGAGTGCGCCTTCACCGGCCAGTTCTGGGACCTTCACGATGAGGGTGTATTCCGCTGCGTCTGTTGCGGCGCCGACCTCTTCCATTCCAAAAAGAAATTTGAGTCCGGAACGGGCTGGCCGAGCTTTTGGGATCCCGTCGAGAATCAGAACATCCAACTGAAAACCGACAACACCTACGGGATGCGACGCACGGAGGTGCAGTGCACCCGGTGCGATGCCCATCTGGGCCACGTCTTCGAAGATGGTCCGCCGCCCACTCATCTGCGCTATTGCATCAATTCCGCCGCGCTAAAGTTTGTGAAGGACAAATGAGGGGCCCTACCGGTATGGGGCCGCTTCCGCCCACCCCCTGCATCAAGTTTGGCCCGCGGACCCGCCACCCGCCCCCAATTCCGCGAGCTGTTTTTCCAGATCCGCAAGCGCGTTTTGGAGCATCTCGAGATGGCGGGGGTGCAGGCTTGCCTGCATTTGTTGTTGCAATCGGGCGCGCGCCAGCAGCAGCGTTTCCTTTCTCCGAAGTGCCGCAGCCGCTTCCGGGGTTATGCGTTTTGACGACGCTTTCTTATCCTCCTGCGATGTTTCCATTTGCGACTCCACTGATTTGCTTTCCCAACCTCTGGCCATAGGTCTCCCATTATCAGATGCACAAATTACGGAATCAGCCTCCCGCAGAAGTTCGTGAAATCACCTTGTCCAGCGCATCTGCAAAGACATCCTGCGCGGGCAGGAGGCTGACGACAAGAAATCCTTCCGAGGGGAAATCATAAAAGTGTCCGGGGTGAACCAAGACGCCTTCTTGAACAAGCAATTCCGCCGCCCAATCTTCATCGGTGCGGGTAGAGGGCACGCGCAGAATGGCGTACCAGCCGCCCTCGACCTTCAGCCTGCTGACGGGCAAGCCGGGGACGAGCAATTCGTCGAGCTTGCCCAGGTTGGTTTGCACCCGCCGCAGGATTTCCGATTGAATGTCGCATCGATGCGCGAGCCACTGGGGCGCCGCGAGTGCCACGGGCGCGCTCACCGAAAGGTAGGTATCGGCAATCACTTCGAGGCGAGCCAGTGCTTCGTTCTGCAATTCCCGCGGACCGTTCACGACGATCCAGCCAAGCTTCATCTGCGGCAAAGCACAAATCTTGGAGAGCCCGCTGAGCGTAAACGTGAGCACCTCTGATTCCTGCGCATGAGTGGCCACTCGTTTCGCGTCCGCTTCGAATCCATAATCGGCGAAGACCTCGTCGGCGATCAGGGCGGCGTTATTGCGACGACAAATCTCGGTCATGCGCTCCAGCTCAAGCTTTTTTGAGAACGATCCTGTAGGGTTATTGGGATGGACCACCATCACGGCGCGCGAGCGTGGTCCGCAGCGGGCGGCAAGCGCGTCCAAATCCACCTGCCAACCATCGTGGTAAACGAGCGGGGAGGGGAGCACTTCAACGTCATTCAGCGCGCCGAGAAAATCAAACAGCGGATAGCTCGGCTCAGGTGAGAGGATCTGGTCGCCCGGGTTGGCCAGGAGCCGGAAAACGAAAGAGTAGGCTTCGCTGGTGCTGGTGGTGAGAAAAATCTGGTCCGGATCAAGTTCAACCCCGCGCTCGCAGTAGTAGCGTGCCACGGCTTCGCGCGCCGCTCGCAAACCGCGCGGGTCAGGCTGGTAGGTTAGTGAGCGCGAATCCCGGAGCGGTGCAAGAATCTCCTCCGCGTCGAGCGCCAGACCGCACTGCGTGGGGTTCGATTCGGTCAAGTCAAGGATAGGCAACCCGCGCGCCCGGCGTTCGCGCAAAAGTTCTGAAAGTCGATTCGGTTTGAGTGGCCAGTTGGTGCGAGTGGAAAACATAAGAGCAGGATTCAGGAGTCAGAATTCAGGAGTCAGCAGGCGTGCATTTAAGTCTCCTGGCTCCTGTCTCAAAGCTCCTGAACGTTCCTTATAACTTTCAGCAAACCATCCATGGATTCACGTGAGCTTTCCATCTTATTGCCGTCCGGGCGGCGATAATGCGTTTCGAGTGACATGGTTTCGTGGTATCCGTCTTTGATCAGCGCCTGGAACTGCCCGTGAAAATCGATGACGCCGCCACCTACGGGCCTCCAGCGCCACTTTCCGGTTTGGGGATCGCGCGCCGCGTCCTTAATGTGCATGTGGCGGAAGAGGCCGCGCACGTGATTGTAGCCGTCGGGATAAGGTATTTCGTTCATCACTGCGGCATTGCCCGGATCCCAATTGCCGCGCAACCAGGGTGAATTGATGTCACGAAGGATGCGCCCCAATTCCGCGCCCGTGGCGACGTTGCAGGAGGGCTCATTCTCCAGCACCAGCAGAATTTTATTGCGCTCCGCCAGCGCCGTGGCCTTCTTCAAACGCTCGACCACGTGTGGATAGACTTTATCCGGATCCTTAACGCGCCAGTAGCTGAAGATGCGCACCTTCTCCGTGCCGAAAAGTCTGGCGATTTGGAACGACTTGTTCAGCACTTCTTCCGCATCCTGCTCGGTGAACTGTGCGTTGAAAGTGTCGCGCTTTTCGTTAGCTTGCGCGGGCATTTCCGGGAGATTCCATTTGTAAATGGGTGAGGCGATGTCTGAAACGCGAAAGCCGCGCTTCTCAATGAGCTGCTTTGCACTTTCCAGCTCCGGCTGCGACATGCTCATAATGTTCTTGCCGCCGATGGTACGCAATTCGCAGTAGGAGAGCGAATAGCTGGATATAAACTCGAGGGCCTGGCCGAGGTCCGCGGAAATCTCGTCGGTAATTACGCCCAGCTTGAAGGGAATCGGCCTCGCGTCCGGCGTCGCCCCACTGAGAGAAGTTGCCGCGCCCAAAGCGCCCACAGCCTTGCAGAAATCTCTTCGTGTCCACCCGTTTTTCATGCCGTCCTGCCCCCAGGCGAAGATGTTATTTCAAGGCCGGTCGAACGTTGGGCCGTCCTCACTTATTTCCCCCGCATCTTTTCATAATAGCATTACTCGCGACCCGGCTAATCGGCGCAGGCACAGAGGAAATTGTTTCTCGGTACCTCCGTGGGGAAGACTGTCCCCCGAATTCCGGTTGACCCACCCCACCCAATTCAGCGAAATTAATTGTGGAGCCTTGTTGCGGGTCAGGGGTTAGAGTACCTCGGCTGCCCCGAACCGCGGCGCATAGCCATAAGATTCAGCATTGCGGGCGGATTCGCGAGTAACACCTCGAAGATGGACATCGATATTGTTTTGAAAAATAAGGAACAGAAAGTTCCGCCGGCAATTCCGGCGGAAATGCGCGCTGTCGTTTTAGACGGGGCTGGATTCAGCCACTTGAGGGTGCGCAAAGTCATAACGCCTCGCCCGGGGCCGGGGCAAATGCTGGCTCGGGTGGACGCGGCAGGCATCTGCACGTCGCTCATCAAGCTGATCGAGCAAGGCTCGGCGCACTCGCTGCTCTCCGGATGGGACGTCTCGAGGTTTCCCGTGGTTCTGGGGGACGAGGGCTCGGTGACGCTGATGGAAGTGGGCGCCGAATTGCGGTCGCGCTTTCACCCGGGCGAGCGCTACGTCGTCCAGCCCGCCGTGGACATCGCGCCCATCAACCATCGCGAGCGCTACAAGGAAGAGGGCAAGGGCGTGAGCAAAGTTGCGGTGGGATATACGCTGGACGGGCACCTGGCGGAATATATTCTGATCAGCGAAGAAATTCTGGCGGCGGGATGCCTGTTGCCGCTTTCCGATTCGAGCCTGCCTTTTGCCCACGCGGCCCTGAGCGAGCCCTTCTCCTGCGTCATCTCCGCGCAGGACCATCACGTTCACCTGACGCAGCCGGAAGCGCTGAAGCCACGCGGGGTGACCAGGGGCTTGAAGCCCGGGGGCGTCACAGTGATTCTGGGCGCCGGGGCCATGGGGCGGATGCACGTGGCGCTGGCCATGAGCTATCGCCCGCGGGCCATTGTGGTGGCGGACCTGGTGGAATCGCGCCTGGAGCTGGTGCGAACGCTCTTCGGCCCGCGGGCGGTGACTGACGGAATCCTGCTGCGCACGCTCAATCCCGCCGAAAAAAGCCTTCCGGCTGTGGTGAGCGAGATGACAAACTTCGCCGGCGCCGATGATGTGATCGTCGCCGTCGGCTCGCGCAAAGCAATTGCCGATGCCCAGCTCCTGATCGGGCGCGGCGGTGTTCTGAACCTGTTTGGCGGACTTAAGAAGGGGGAAGACGTGGTGGATATTGATACCGGGCTCGTTCACTACAAGGAGATCAATATCACGGGCTCGAGCGGCGGCTCGCCCTGGGACATTGCGCGCACGGTGGAATTGATGGCAGCCAGGGAAATCGATGCAAGTGGACACATCGCGCAAATTGGCGACCTGGAACACGTGCCGGAATTTCTCACGCGAATCAAGGCTCAGGCGATCGATGGGAAGGCTGTGGTTTATCCCCACCGGCGCACGAGCGAAATCCGCGTCGTGAAATCCTGGAGCGCGCAGGATGAGCGGGAGTACTTGAAAGGCGGTGGATAGTTGCTGATGCCTTGTGGTTGGCCCTGGCCACTATTTGCCGGCCACTCGCCGCTGAGCACTCGTCATTCCTCTAATGAGGTTAAACTGTGCCGCTAAGCGGCCACCGCACCTTCGTCGGCTTCGGCTTCGGCGCCATTCAGGCGGGTCTGTTTTTTTATGAGGCCTTTCGCTCCGGCGGATTTCCGCGCCTGGTGGTGGCCGAGGTGGCGACGGACGTGGTGGAAGCGCTGCGACGCAATAACGGCTGGTATTCCGTCAACGTCGCTCACCCCGACCGTGTGGAAACCGCGCGCATCTGGGAGGTAGAGATTGAAAATCCCGCGGTCCCGGCGGACGCCGTGCGCCTGGTGGATGCGGTGGCCGAAGCGCAGGAGATTTCCACGGCCGTCCCCAGCGTGAATTATTACGTTGGGTCGGGGCCGGGAAGCATTCATCGCATTCTGGCCGAAGGTCTGCGCAAAAAAGCGGTGGCGGGCGGTCCGCGCGCGGTGGTTTATGCGGCGGAGAATCACAATCACGCGGCGGAAATTTTAGAAGAGTCGGTTTTCTACGAAATCCCTGCCGCGGAACGCGTTGCCGCGCGCCGGCAGGTTTGCTTTCTCAACACCGTCATCGGCAAGATGAGCGGAATCATCACCGACCCCTCGGAAATTAACTCTCGCAAGCTGGCGCCCGTTACACCCGCAAGGGCGCGCGCCTTCCTGGTGGAATCCTTCAACCGCATCCTGATTTCGCAGGTCCGCTTTCCTGAGGGCGAAGCGCCTTTTGAACGCGGCATCAGCGCTTTCGTTGAGAAGCCCGACCTGCTGCCCTTTGAGGAAGCCAAGCTCTACGGTCACAACGCCGCGCACGCCCTGGCGGCTTACCTCGGCGAGCAGCGCGGGCTTGCCACCCTCTCCGATTTGCGCCAGTCTCCCGACCTGCTTGCTTTCGTTCGCGCCGCGTTCCTGGAGGAATCGGGCGCGGCGCTGATTCGCAAGCACGCGGGCAAGGATCGACTGTTCACGCCCGAAGGCTTCGCCGAGTATGTGGACGATTTGATGGAACGCATGACCAATCCCCATTTGTATGACAGCGTGGCGCGCGTGGGCCGCGACCCCCGCCGCAAGCTGGGTTGGGACGACCGTTTGGTGGGGACCATGCGCCTGGCCTTGCAGCAAAATGTGACGCCCCGGCGGTTTGCCCTGGGCGCTGCCGCGGCGCTGGCTGCGCTTGACCCGTCCTTTGTTAATACGGATTTCCCCACGCGTGACCTGCTTGAGCCTATTTGGGGCGTCGAGGCGATTGAATCGGACGAGGCTTCGAAGGTTTTGAGTCTTATCGATGGAGCAAAGCAAAGATTGCAGCAGTGGCGAAACTCGAGGTTTCAGAAAATCGGTGAGCAGTAGAAATTCGCCTTCATCGAGTCTCAGTGAAGAAAATCTTCAATTGCGTCGCCTGCCACGCGTGCGCCGTTTTCAGCTCGCACTTTCTCCCCCAATTCTGCAGCACGACTTGCGTAGGTTGAGTCAGACAGCAAACGCCCCAACTCCTCAATTGCTTTCCGGGTGGAAAATTTGCTCCGCGCAATCGCCCGCGCCACGCCCCGGCGCTGCAAGCGCGCGGCATTATCCGGCTGGTCGAACGCGAAGGGCACGATGAGCATCGGTTTTCCCGCCTCTAAGACCTGCCCGCAGGTTCCCGCGCCTCCCTGGTGCACCACCGCCGCAGCGCGCGGAAATATTTTGGAATACGGCGCGTAGGGAAACACCGCGACGCCGTGCGGCAAAGGTTCGCGCAGCTTATTGTTTCCCGCCAGAAGCACGGCGCGGCAGCCCAGTTCCCGGATTGTGCCCAAGCTTTCACGATAAAAATCTCCGGGCTGGAACACCGCAGACGAGCCGAGCGTAAATACCACCGGAGGCGGTCCGGCGTCGAGAAAGCGCTCGAGTTCCGGCGCCAGCCCCTGGCCGTGCTCGGCTTGATCGTACAATGCGAATCCCGTAATGCGCGCCTGCGCCGGCCAGTCGGGTTGCGGCTCAGCCAGCGCTCGCGAAAATAGCGCCAGCACGCGTTGCGGCGAGTGCTGGCCCTCGAAGCATGGGTCGCGCCCGGCAGGCAAGCCCACCGACCTTCGGAATTCTCTTACCGGCGCAAACCATGGCCAGGTGGTGAGCCGGCCGAATTTCAGCAGAAGGCCATTCATGGCGGGACCGAGCGCTTGAAGTCTGGTGAGAAACGGGTATTGCGGGATGACCGGTGGGTCAAAACGCGAGTAAAAGAGCATGGGAGTGGTCACGGTCGAAACCCAGGGGACGCCGGTTTTCTCCGCGGCAATCTGCGCGCCGTAGGTAATGGGGTGCGTCACGATCAGGTCCGCGCAGGTGAGAGCCTGCATCACCTCCCGGTATGCGCCGGGGATGGAGGGGTACATCAATTTGCGAATCAGGAATTCGGGGCCGCGCTTTTCGTCCATCACCCGCCGCATCATTTCAACGTCGCCAAGCTCGAAGTGCGGGCCCATGGGGGCGAACTTTAGACCCGCCTGCTCGATTTTTGGCCGGTAAAAGTTGCTGGTGGCCAGGGTAACCTCGTGCCCGCGCGCGCGAAGCTCAAGGCCGATTGCCATAAAGGGGTGAACGTCGCCCAGCGAGCCCGTGGTGGTGAGAAGAATTCGCTTGCTCATCGAATGATTCACGATAAGCGAAGGCGGGGCGGCCTGTCACCGGGAAAGGTGGTTGAATAATCCTAGTTTCAGGGCTAACCTTTTCGCATTGCCATAGTCTAACTATGCCAAGGAGGCATGAATGCACCAGAACGAAATTCCCCCGGGAACGCTTTACCTGCTGATCCTGA
>JASHSC010000469.1 GCA_030036915.1 Terriglobia bacterium | reverse complement strand
ACGTTAAGGCCGCTGCGCCTCCCGTGCTTCGCCATCGCCTGCTGGTAAAGCCGGAGGCTGACCTGGAGGGCATTTCGAGCGACCAGGTGATTGCGGAAGTTCTGGCCGTGGTTGAGGTCCCCAAATGAATCAGCGGGGCCGGCTCATTCCTGCTGCCATCACCGCATCCGCCGCAAGCGCGTGGCGCTGGGCGGCGGCGTTCCAAACCCGATTTCTTCTGGCGCTTCTCCTCGGTCTGGCGTGGATCGGCCCGGCGTGGTGGAATCGCCGCATTCTCTTCGCCCTTCCGATTTGGGACGGCATGGTAATTCTGGTGTGGTTGGTTGACCTCGCGCGCCTGCCGCCCCCTGCGGCGGTGAAAGTCACTCGCCGCTGGTCCGAGCCTCCTTCGCTGAATCTGGATTCGCAGGTGGAATTGCTGCTGGAGAACACAAGCGCGCGTGCCTTGGAAATCCACATTGAGGATGACGTTCCCGCCACGATCTGCGGAGAACTGCCCGCATTTACACTCAGCGTTCCCGCCCATGGAATCGAGCGAGCCAGCTACACGATTCATCCCACGGCGCGAGGCGACTTGCGGCTGGGCCGGACGTTCCTGCGCTACCGCGGCCAGGTCAGATTTTCGGAGCGGTGGGCAATGGCCGACCTCAGCCAGAGCGTGCGGATTTATCCCAACTTGCGCGAACCTGAGCGCTTTACGCTATATCTGGTGCGCAGCCGTCAAATCGAGCAGGAGAAACGGCTGAAACGCCTGATGGGGAGAGGGCGCGAGTTTGAGAGCCTGCGCGAGTATCGCGAATCGGATGAAATTCGCGACATCTCCTGGCCCGCCACGGCGCGTCACGGAAAGCTGATCAGCAGGGCTTATCAGGTGGAACGCAGCCAGTCGGTTTTCCTGGTGGTGGATGCGGGCCGACTGATGCTGGCTCGAACGCGCCCGCCGCGCGATTCCGGAGAACTTGAATCCCACCACTTCGCGGCAGCCACGCTCCCGACGAAGGGCGGGGCCGATTCCGAAACTGGGCCCCTCATGAAGCTGGATTACGCTGTCAACGCTGCGCTCAGCCTCGCGCACGTAGCGCTGCACTCCGGCGACACCACCGGCCTGATTACTTATGGAAGAAAACTCCAGGCGTTTCTTCCCGCCGCGCGCGGCGCATCGCACTTGCGCAATATTGTGGAGCAACTGGCGCTGGCAAGCGGAGAATCTTTGGAAGCCAATCACGCTCTGGCTGCGGACAGCCTGATGACCCGCCATCGCCGCCGCAGCCTGGTGGTTTGGATCACCGACCTTGCGGAAACCGCAGCGACTCCGGAGGTGATTGAAGCCGCTTCGCGCCTGCTTCCCCGGCATCTGGTGCTTTTTGCTGTGGTGGGTGAGCCGGAATTGCGCACGCTGGTGGGCCGCCCGCCGGACTCGCCCGCAGGCATGTACCAATACGTGGCGGCGCAGGAGATCATCCAGCGGCGGGAAATCCTGCTTCGGCGCTTGCGCGAACAGGGCGCGCTGGCCATGGAATTTCTACCCGGCCGGTTGTCCTCGTCGATCGTCAACCAGTATCTTCGGATTAAGTCCCAGGGTTTGCTCTGAGAGGGCCTGTCGCCTTTGTTCCCTTCCGCACTGGGTCAGATAGAGGAGCAGCAGCCCGCCCGCCGCCGCCGAACAGGTGAACTTCGCCGCCACAGGAAGATACGAGGGAGAAAAAAATCCTTCCAACACGCCCGCGACGAACAGCACCGGAATGATGCCTAAAGCCAGGCGCACACCCTGGCCACCGTAATACACCAAAGCCTCGCGGCGCGGAAGTTGACCGGGGAAAAGCAGGCCGCGTGCCAGCAGCAGGCCTCCGCCGCCGGCGATGAAAATGGCGGGCAATTCCAGGGCCCCGTGCGGCGCAACGAACGACCAGAGTTGTAGGCTCATGCCAGCCTGCCAGCACGCCGCGCCGATCACTCCGATGAGGACTCCATTCAGGACCAGGAAATAGACGGTTCCGATGCCGCCGATGATGCCCACGGCGAACGTCGTGAATGAAACGCTGAGGTTGTTGGTCATGATGGCGCTCGAGGCCAGGGGTTTCACGGTCAGCACCGAGTGCGTCCACATTTCGCGGCGGTCAATCGTGTCGCTCATCTGCGGACCGAGCAGGTAGCGCTGAAACGAAGGGTCCGCGAGGCTGGTGAAGAATCCGGCCAGCCCTCCGGCCAGAAAGATCAGAAACGCCAGAGCCGTGTAATTCCATGTCCGCCGGAAAACTTGTGGAAACTCGCGGCGGTAGAATCCCAGAATGCCGCTCGGGCGAGCGCCCTGGCCCATGTAAATCAGGTTGTGGGCGCGGGCGAGAAGCTGATTCAGGAAGGCCGCCCAGGGCTGACTCATCGGATCCTCGCGGACCGAAGCCAAATCGGCGGCAATCTGGCGGTAGAGCAATCCTAGCTCCTGAAGTTCCGAGTAAGCGAGGACGCGCACTCCTCGATGGCCGGCTTTGCTGATGATTTCTTCCAGCCGGTCCCAGTACGGCTTGCGTTTTGCCATCCAGCGTGCGCTAATCATCAAGAACCCCGGTAGTCGGCCATCGGTGGGCAGCGGCCACCCAGCAAATACAGGAAGCAGGCCCTGTATTGTACCGCCTGGAGGTCGGGAAAAATGAACTTCTTGCACTATTTAGGGAGGTTTTGTGGCACTTCGTGGCGGGGTATTAGGTTGGTTTCGCTGGTCCCTCCAATTCGCATGACCACTTTGGTTTCTCATGGACAACCTGGTAATCGAAACGCCTGAACAAATCCCCCTGGAATTTCCCCTGGCAGGAATTGGCAGCCGGTTCCTGGCGCTCGCTCTGGATACGCTCATTCAATCGGCCGCGGCCGTGTCCCTGGTTGCCGTGGCGCTCGCCATCCTGGGGAGAACTCACAAAGTGCCGACCCATGGCGCGTGGGCGCTGGCGATTCTGGTGCTGCTGTGGTTTCTCCTTCACTTCGGCTACTTCGCGATCTTTGAATCAGTCTGGAACGGCCAAACCCCTGGCAAGCGTTCGACGCACTTGCGGGTGATTCAGGATTCCGGCCGCCCTATTACTGTTTATGAAGCAGTCGCGCGCAACCTCCTGCGAATTGTGGACAGCTTGCCGGGCCTTTACGGCGTGGCCATCATCAGCGCGTTGCTCAGCGCAAAGAGCAAGCGCCTGGGCGACTACGTAGCGGGAACCGTGGTGGTCCATGAAAAGCCCGCGGTGCTCGAAACAGCAGTTCGTTGGGATCTTGCTGCCTCGCCGGCGAGTTCCCGCTACGATGTCTCGCGCCTTACACCCCAGGAGTTCCAGTTGATCGAAGCCTTTCTGCTGCGACGGAACCAGCTCGGAGCCGACGTGCGGGCGGACACGGCGCGAAAAATTATCCAGCGCATTTCCAGCCGCATCGAGTTCAGCGCGGACGACCTGAAAAACCTCGACGCCCTCCTCGAAACCCTCGCTGGCGCATACCGCGCCCGCGCGCGCTATGGTTAAGCCGGGCTCCCGGCGTGGCGAGTTGTAGTATGATAATCTGCTAACCTCGCAGTTCTGACGCGAAGGGAAAATCACATGGCCCTCGACGATAGAATTCTGGAAACTTTGGGAAGGGTTGCAAAGGCCCCTATCCCCACCGACCGCGAGACCTCGCTCTTTGACACCGGCGTCATCGACTCCTTTGACCTGGTTGATTTCGTCGCCGATCTGGAAAAGGAGTTCAAGGTCAAAGTTCCGGACAACGACCTTCACCCCTCCAAATTCGAATCGCTGGCGAAAATTTCCGCCTACTTGAACACTCACGGTGCATCCTGAATGTCCGCAATCATGGGATTCGGACACGATCTTCCCTCCGGCGTGATTTCGAATGATTCGCTGGCGGCGGAGTTTGGTGTTACGCCGGAATGGATTCTGAGCGTGTGCGGAATTGTTTCGCGGCGGAAAGTGGCGGAAGGAGAAACCGTCTGCGACCTTGCTGAAGGCGCGGCGCGCCAGTGCCTGCAGAACTCAGGAACCAGCGCGGAAAAGCTGGGTGCAATCATCACCTGCACGGGAACTCCGCACCGGCAATTTCCCGGCGTCTCAGCGGAAGTTCAGAAACGAATCAAGGCGGGAACGATTCCTGCTTTTGATTTGCACCTCGCCAGCATTTCCGGCTTATTCGGGCTGGCGCTCGCCGCCCGCATGTGTGAGCAGTGGGGGCCAACCCTGGTGGTGGCTGCGGAAACTATGACCAGCGCGCTGGCGCAGGGGCCGCGCGTGAAGGAAACTGCCATCTTGTTTGGCGATGGGGCAGGAGCCTGCCTGGTCGCTCCCAGCGACGGCCCTCTGGCGATTCAGGATGTTCAGGTCGCGAGCGACGCCACTTTTTCCGACGCGCTGCGCATGGATTTCGGATCCACGCTCCAAATGGACGGACGAACCATCATCATGCACGCCGTGCGCAAGCTCGCCCGCTCGGTTGCTGAACTGCTTGAGAAAAATTCCCTGCGCGTGGACGACATCGGACTCTTCCTGTTCCACCAAGCAAATCTGCGGTTGCTCGAAAGGCTCATGCAGGAGCTCAAAATCGATCGCAGCCGGTGCTTTATCAATGGCGATAAGTACGGCAACACTTCCTCAGCCTCATGGCTGATCGCGGCATCAGAAGCTCAAGCTGCCGGGTTACTCGTGCCGGGAACAAAAGTGGTCATTGCGGCTTTCGGAGCCGGGCTGAGTTGGGGGGCGGCGCTGGTCGAGGTTAAGGTGAAGCGAAGTTGAAGAGAACAGGAATCCGCAACAAGGAAAGGAAACGTGACCGAATATTCTTAATGGAAATTTCACCTCGGCTTCATCTCTCTGGGTTCTCCTGCCCTGTAGAATGCCTCCCTTCCATATTGTTGACGATTTCAGAAAAGCTCAGACCTTAAAGGAAAAGAGCGCACGACGCGTGGCTGTGCGTAAGATGACGACGCTCTCGATGCGTATTTTGATGAGCGCAGCGGCTGGGGCGGCAATGATCAGCAATTATGCCCGGGCGGAAAGCCGCGCTGCCGAACTTTGCGCTCGTCCTGCGGTGGGCAGTGTGGTTCCCGAACCGCCGGAGCTCGAAAGTCATAATGGTGTACTGAAGCTTCAGCTCACCTACCGAAACTTTGTAGATGCCGCTGGATTTGTGCGCTACTGCTACGTCGATGCAGAGGGTCAAGAAGCGCCGGTGCTGCGACTGAAGGCGGGGGACCAATTGATCCTCGACCTGAAGAACGAATTGAAGTCAGGATTGTCGGCACGGCCGGGAATCGCCATGGGGGCCGGCCACACGCATGTTACCTCTGATCCGTGTGCCAGCGGAGAGATGGACGCGCTCTCCACGAATCTCCATTTCCACGGACTTACCGTCCCGCCGACCTGCCATCAGGACGACGTCCTCAAGACGTTTATCGCCCCAAACGCCAAGCCGTTCGAGTATCGCTTTCAAATACCTGCCGACGAAGCTCCCGGCATGTACTGGTATCACCCGCACGTTCACGGTTTCACCAGTCCGCAAGTGCTGGGAGGCGCTTCCGGAGCGATCATTGTGGAAGGCCTGGAGCGCGCCAACACGCTGCTCGCGGGTTTGCCGGAGCGCACATTCATAATTCGGGACGAAGACCTGCTCCATCCGGATGCCCCACCTGTGAATTCCGGGAATGTCCCACCGCCTATCGTGCTGCATGATGCCGAGGGCGATGTGCTGAACACCGGCACCGGCGGCGGCAAACCGGCCAAAGACCTTTCGATTAACTTCGTTCCCGTTCCCTACCCGGAATACAAGCCGGCGATAATTCCCATCAGGCCCTTGGAACGTCAACTTTGGCGCGTGTTGAATGCTTCGGCCATTACTTACCTGAATCTGCAAATTATTGTGAATGAGGCGCCCCAACCCCTGGGAGTGGTGGCACTGGATGGCATCCCCATCAATGAGAACGGCATGGCCGGCAACCGAATTCTTTGGGAAAGCCACATTTTGCTGCCCCCCGCCGGCCGCGTGGAATTCATCATGAAAGGGCCACGAGCGGGAGCACAGGCGAAGTTGATTACACGCAGCTTTGATACCGGGCCGGACGGGGAAAATGATCCCACTCGGCCCCTGGCCGCAATTTCGGCGAATGCCGGCGCGTCTGAGCCGCGCCGAAAACTTGCGGCTGCGCCGGTGCCGTTACCCCGACCGCAGATTGCCTGGTTGGGAAACGTGAAGCCGGCGACGCAAAGGAAATTGTACTTCTCCGAGAAGCCGCAGGACCCCGCCAACCCCGCGAGCCCAACCCTCTTCTTTATCACTGTAGACGGGCAGACCCCCGCTCCGTTCGATCCTGCCGCGCCCAATCCCAACATCACGGTCCGCAGCGGGGACGTGGAGGACTGGATTATTGAAAACAGAACGCGGGAAGTTCACGCGTTCCACATTCACCAGACTCACTTTATGCTGTTGCAATGGAATGGCATACCGCTGGATGAGTCTTTCCTGCGGGACACCATCAACGTTGCGTATTGGGACGGCAAAAGCTCTTACTATCCCAGCGTCAAGGTGCGCATCGATTTCCGCGACCCGAACATTGTGGGCACCTTCCTCTACCACTGCCACTTGCTGGAGCACGAAGACGGCGGCATGATGGGGACTATTCAGGTCCTCCCGCCTGATCCTCCGCCGTCGTCTACAACCACGGCACATTCATATTAGATTAACCCAACAGTTATAATATGTTAACAACAGCAATATTACTATGTAATTCTCAGGCGCCTTCAGGAGTTCCCTTGCATTGGATTTCATCCCTTCGGGGAATCGGGGCGGCACATGAGAAATCTAACAAGAAGGAGAATCCATGACCAAGAAGTTCTCGCGTCGTTTGGCGGTGTTCTTCGCGGCTCTGGCGGTGGCCGTGGCCTTCCCGACGGGCCAAAGGGCGGAAGATGCGGTCGTTACCGGAGCGACAGCAACGCCCATCAAGCACGTCGTGGTGTTGTTCCAGGAAAACATTTCGTTTGACCATTATTTCGGGACGTATCCCTACGCGGCCAATCCCGAGAGTGAGCCAGAATTCCACGCCGACCCATCCACTCCCCGCGCCAACAATCTCCTGAGCGGCGGGCTCCTGGATCAGAATCCCAATTCTACCCAGCCGTTTCGGTTGGATCGGTCCTGCCCGTTAACCAGCGACCAAGACCATGACTACACACCCGAGCAGAAAGCCTTTGATCACGGTTTGATGGACGCGTTCGTCCAAAATACCGGGACCGGGGGAACAAGCTGTGCTGACGTAACCACCGGTGCCGGGATCGTGATGGGCTATTACGACGGCAACACTGTGACGGCCATGTGGAACTGGGCGCAGCACTACTCAATGAGCGACAACTTTTACGGGACGATGTTTGGTCCGTCCTCGGTAGGGGTGCTGAACCTCGTGGAGGGATCGACCACCAACGTCACGATTACCGGCACGAGTTCTACGGGGGGAACTATCGCCGGCGGCTTACAGAGCGGCACCCTCATCGGCGACATTGATGCCGGATATGACGATTGTTCAACGAAGACCACGCACGGGACGACGACCAATCCCAACATTGGCATCTTGCTGAACGGCAAGAACATCACCTGGGGATGGTTCCAGGGGGGATTCGCTCCAACCTCTCTCTACAACGGCACGACGATCTTGAAGTCGGTCTGCGCCTCGGAGTCCAGCGACGCCGCCACGGGTCTCTCCGACGTCGTCGATTACGTTTCTCACCACAATGGCTTCGCATTTAATCTTGCGACGGCCAACCCACATCACCTGCCGCCCACCGGTCCTGTTGGATACACCGACCAGGCCAATCACGAATACGATCTCAGCCTGTTTCTCTCGGCCATTACCAACGGCAACTTGCC
>JASHSC010000046.1 GCA_030036915.1 Terriglobia bacterium | reverse complement strand
TTCTGGAGCACAGACATCGTCTCGCCCACATAGCTTCCGCGCCCCTTCGCCTCGAGCCAAACGTAATTGTCCTCGCCAGTCAGGTTTGGCTTCCGATCAACCAGAGGTTCGCCATTGCTCTGCCACTGGCTTGTCCATCCATGATTGGGAGTCGCCTGCCGGTATTGCGCGTGAAAATAGAGCGTGTCGGCGGGCAGAGGCTTCGAATACACGCGATATTCGATGTTGAAATAGCAGGCGCCTACGGGCTTTGAGCCTTCGTTGGTGACCGTAATTTTGGCGGATTTCCGGAACGGCATGGGGAAAAATGAATTCAGCGCTTTCACCGAGCTCACCGCCAGCGGCAGGGATTGATAAGTGAAATATTCGCCCAAACCCAGTCCGAAAAAGTCGCCGATGGGGGCCTCGACGCTGGGGGTGGGTTCATCGTCCCAGTACATTCGAAGCACCAGCTTTTTCAGGTGGTCCTTCTCGCCGCTGGCGATGGTAAACCACACGTGAGTAATGACGCCGGGGCCAGAATCCTCCAGCACGGTGAGGGTTTCGCCAGGAGCGATTCGGCGCGAGTCGTTGTTCCCGCCCGTGCGATCCCAACTACCCGATCGTTTCAAAACGTAATCCTGCGGCCTGGTCAGATTCGAAAGCAGTCCGCTCAATTCCTGAGCGCTCGCCATGGGGACAACACAAAACAACACAACCAGCAATCCCAACCGTCGCATAGATTCCTCCTTGGAGTTTACGAATGCGTGAAAGCAGCGCGATTCTATCACAGGCGAGGGTGTGCCCTAGGCCGCGTCACCCGGCGATCATGGTCAGGCCTCGACATGAAAGCAGCGAGGCGGTAAGCTGTGGCCGCAGCCGGTGAGTCTGTCAAGGTTGAATCATGCGCTCCGCGACGCCACGAGCAATTTCGAGCCCCGCGAATTCCCTGTTGAAGGTCTTTCGCCGCGCGCTGGCCGAAGGGACGACCAAAGAGGGCTGGCTGGCCGTCGAAGGGCCGTTTCTCGTTGAAGAAGCGCTGCGCGCCGCACCTGGCGTGAAGACCCACAGCGTGGTGGTGGCCTCCGGCGCAGCCGCAAAATTTGCTGAGCTACTTGGGCGCGTGCCCGCGGAAGCCGAAACCAATCAGGTTTCCGATCTATTGTTTGAAAGCCTTGCGCAGACACCCTCGCCGCAGGGAATCGCTGCGCTTGTGGAACTCCAGCGATTTGAGGTGGAACAGGTCCTGGCCGGCAGAAATCCGCTGCTGGTGGTGGCGTGCCGCCTGCAAGATCCGGGCAATCTAGGCACGATGATGCGGACCGCGTTGGCCTTCTCCGCCACGGCCTTTCTGACCTTGCAGGAGACCGTGAGCCCTTTCAATCCCAAGGCCATGCGTTCTTCGGCGGGAGCCATCTTCCATCTACCTCTGGTTTGCGGTCTTGACCCGCAAGCGGCGCTGCCCAAATTGAGCCGGCGCGTGCGCATTGTGGCGGCGGAACGCAACAGTCCGGCCTCGCTCGCCAAAGCGGACCTGCGCGGGCCGATTGCCATTCTCGTGGGGCGAGAAGCCAGCGGATTGCCCGATGAAATCGCACGGCATGCCAGCCAGCTTCTGAGCATCCCCATTCGCCAGGAAGTAGACTCCATCAATGCTGCCGCTGCCGCGAGCATCTTCCTCTATGAGGCGGCGCGGCAGAGAGGATTTACGTACTGACTACCAGTCATTTTCGCCCCTTTTATGAGCCTCTTCGAACCATCTCCCGCTGACAACGCGCAAAGCACCTCGTCGCAAGCAGGCGCGTCTCCGCTCGCGGACCGCATGAGGCCCGAGACCATCGACGAATTTGTCGGGCAACTCCATATCCTCGGGCCGGGAAGGACTCTGCGACGGCAGATTGAGCGCGATGAATTGGGTTCGATGATTCTCTGGGGACCGCCAGGCTCCGGCAAGACCACACTCGCCTCCATCGTTGCCCGCAAAACGCGCAGTGATTTCGTCCGCTTCAGCGCTGTGCTCTCCGGCATCAAGGAAATCAAGGAAGTGATGGCGGCGGCGGAGAAATCGCGCCATTATGGCCGCCGCACAGTGCTCTTCATCGATGAGATTCATCGATTCAACAAAGCCCAGCAGGACGCCTTTCTCCCTTATGTCGAACGCGGCGACATTGTGCTGATCGGTGCCACTACGGAAAACCCGTCGTTCGAAGTTAACGCGGCGCTCCTTTCCCGCGCCAAGGTCTACATGCTCTCCGCGCTTTCCACTGACGAGGTGCAGACGTTGTTGCGCCGCGCCCTCGGTGACGCGAAGCGCGGACTCGGCAACCGGCAAATCGAAATCTCCGACGAACTGCTCCGTCAGATCGCGGTGTTCTCCAATGGCGATGCGCGTTCGGCGTTCAATACGCTTGAAACCGCTGCCACGGCCGCGCCACGCGATGCGGACGGCCGCTCCGTGATTACCGAAACACTCGTTGAAGACGCGATTCAACGCAAAGTCCTGCTCTACGACAAGGCGGGCGAGGAACACTATAACCTGATTTCGGCGCTTCACAAATCCATACGAAACTCGGATGCCAGTGCCTCCCTTTACTGGCTCGGTCGCATGTTGGAAGCGGGAGAAGACCCGCTTTACATCGCGCGGCGACTTATTCGCGAGGCCTCCGAGGACATCGGCATGGCCGACCCCAACGCTTTGAGCGTGACCGTTGCGGCGATGCAGGCGGTCCACTTTCTGGGAATGCCTGAGGGGAACCTAGCGCTGGCTGAGGCGGCGGTTTATCTCGCGCTTTCACCAAAATCCAACGCGCTCTACGTCGGCTATGGCGAAGTCGTACGCGACGCGCAGAAGACCATGGCCGAACCAGTGCCGTTCCATCTGCGCAATGCCGTGACCGGCCTGATGGCGAATATTGGCTATGGCAAGAGCTATCAGTACGCGCACGACGCCGATGACAAGCTCACCGACATGCAATGCCTGCCCGACAACCTGAAGGATCGCCAGTATTATCGCCCCACGGATGAGGGTTTGGAGAGAAAGTGGAAGGAAACAATGCGCGCAATCGAAGATTGGAAGAAAAAATACGCGGCCAGCAAGTGAAGATTGGGGCAGTCTTTTTTACGTACTACACCCTTAAACCCTCTCGGCCACAAACCGCTTGGCGTATTCCTTCAGAATGCAGTGGTCCATCACCACCTTGAGGCCGGCGGCGCGCGCGCGCGCGGCGGCCTGCTCATGAACCACGCCCTCCTGCATCCACACCACTTTTGCGCCCTTGCGAATGGCGGCTTCAACGATATCGGGCACGAATTCCGGGCGGCGGAAGATCACTACGACGTCGAAGGGTTCCGAAACGTCGTCAAGAGAGGCATATCCTTTCTCGCCCAAGACCGAACCTTCCCTGGGATTGACGGGAATAATTCGATAACCGTGCCGCTGCATGTAGGCCGCCACGCCGTAACTCGGACGCACGGCCTTTGACGAGAGTCCTACCACGGCAAGCGTCTTTTCCTGTTCAAGAATTTCGCGAATAGCGTCAGACATAAGTTATCGCTGTTCAGAATTCAAATTACTACACACTCGGGCGGGAAAGCTGCCTACTATCTCCGAACTCCGGTTTCCTGCACCTTTGGCTGCGGGGCCAGCACACGCTCAAGCGCTTCCAGAAATTGCTCATTTTCTTCGTGTCTTCCCACGGTTACGCGCAAACTTGTGGGAAAGCCGTAAAGCTTCATCGGCCGCACGATAATGCCTTCGTGAAGAAGGCGGATAAAATCCTCCTCGCAGTCGCGGCTTGTATCAATCAGCAGAAAATTTCCCGCCGAAGGCGTGTAATGAATTCCCATGAGCGTCAACTCGCCGGTGAGGAATTTCATCTCACGAGAATTTGATTCCACGGATTTGGCAACGTGCTCCGCATCGCCCAGCGCGGCAATTCCCGCCACCTGCGCCACGCTCGAGGCGTTGAACGGAGAGCGAATGCGCTGCAAGCATTCGACGAGTTCCGGATTCCCCATCCCATATCCAAGCCTTATGCCCGCCAAGCCGTACACCTTGGAAAAAGTCCTGAGCACGAGCAGATTTTTCCCCGCTCGCACCAAGTCCACCGAACGAGAATAGTCCGCGCGCCGGACGTATTCAAAGTACGCTTCGTCCAGCACCACGAGGACGCGCGATGGAATGGCGGCAAAAAAGCGGTCAAGATCGTCCGCGGTGAACATCGTGCCCGTCGGATTGTTGGGATTGGCCAGGTAAATCACCTTGGCGCACGCGGTGACGGCCTGCGCGATTGCCGCGAGGTCGAAGGTCAAATCGCGCATCGGAGTCTGCACCAGGCCCGCGCCCATGTCCTCGATAGCGAGCCGGTACATGTAGAACGCCGACTCCGAAGTAATGGCCTCGTCGGCACTGCCGGCGAGAAATGTCTTCGCCACAAGTTCAATCAGGTCCGTGGAGCCTGCGCCGAGGATGATCTGGTTTGGCAAAAGGTCGTGAAGCTCCGACAGTTCATTGCGAAGGTAATATCCGCTTCCATCCAGATAAAAATGAATATGATTGAGGTAGTGCTGAATGGCTTCCCGGGCCTTGGGCGAGGGGCCCAGAGGGTTTTCATTGGACGCCAGCTTGATGGCCGAGCGTCCCAGCTCGCGCTCGACTTCCTCAATAGGTTTGCCGGGCGGGTACGGCCGAATGCGGCTGGACCACGGAGGCAGGATGTCGTAAATCGAAGAACGGGACATAGACCTCTTTCCAACGTTCGAATTCCACACTCGGCAATCAAAAGGATGAAGTGTGAAGGTTGAAGGATGAAAATCCGCCCCTCAGTCTTCGACTCCCTTCGCCGTGTCTTTCGCCCTCCAATTCTTCAATCGTTCCACTTCGGCATGGGTCAGATGACGAACTCGGCCAGGCGCCAAATCTTTGTCCGTCAGGAATGCGATCCGGACACGCTTCAACTTTACCACCGGCTGGCCAATGCGCTCAAACATCCGCCGCACTTGATGGTAACGGCCTTCAACAAGGGTGATTGCAAACCATGGCTTGTCGCCTTCTCCGATTGGGCGGATTCGGCAAGGCTCGGTTCGCCGGCCATCGAGGGAGATTCCGCTCTCAAGTTTTGCGATGCCGGCCGGATCCGGCTTGCCCTCCAGCTTGACCAGATACGATCGCGGAACCGCCGACGCTCGCGACATCAGGAAATTCGCAAGCTCGCCGTCGTTGGTGAGAATCATCAAGCCGGAGGAGTGATAGTCCAGCCTCCCGACCGGATAAACGCGCTGCTTGATTCCGCGCACCAGTGAAATGACCGTAGGGCGCTTTTGCGGGTCGCTGACCGTGGAAACGTAGCCGACCGGCTTGTTCAAAAGCAGGTAGACGAATTCCGTAGTGCGCGTTAGCAGGCGGCCGTCAACGCGAATGTGATCGCGCTCCGGGTCAGCCTTCGATCCCAGCTTGGAAACGGCCTGCCCATTCACCGTGACCCGGCCTTCCAGGATGATCCGCTCGGCCTTCCGGCGCGAGGTGATTCCTGCGCCGGCGATGATCTTTTGAAGTCGCTCCTGCATGGCTATAGCTGCGCTCTATGAGCGTCGACGGCGGGACCGCCGCTACAATCTCTAAGCTGAACCTCTATCCTAAAAATAGAGTTTGGAACTCTTAGTTTTCAGGCGATTCAGTCGCTGGCTGGCCCGGCGCCGTACTTTCCTCAGTTGCGGCCTCGGCGGGTGCCGTGGCGGCATCAGAGGGCGGTAGCGCGGCGGCCTCTCCACCCGTAGCCTGCGCCGCCTCCTCGGCCCACTCCGCGCCCAGTGCGCGCTTCGCCAATTCTTCAAATTCCTTCAGACTGGGTAGCTCGCCAACATCCTTCAGTCCAAAATGCACCAGGAAGTCCTTTGAGGTGCGGTAAAGGATCGGCCGGCCCACCACGCTCTTGCGGCCGGAAGTGACCACTAATTTCTTTTCGAGCAAAGTGTGAATCACACCGCCGGAATCCACTCCGCGAACTTCATCAATCTCCGGCACCGTCACCGGTTGGCGGTAGGCAATGACCGCCAAGGTTTCAAGCGCCGGCTTGGAAAGTCGAATGGGCGGTTTGAGGCTCTTCACATATTTCCTCAGAATCTCATGGTGCTCTGCTTTGGTGGAGAATTTATAGCCGTTCGCCACCTGTCGAATGTGGATGCCATGAGCGCTTTGCTCATAGTCGGACACTAATTCCCGCAGCTTTTCCTTCACGCGCTCGCGGTCCTCACCTTCGAGGGCTTTCAGGATGCCGTCAAGAGTCACCGGCTCCGGCGCAATGTAGATGATCCCCTCGAGAAGTGCCTTCAGGTTTTCGTCGGTCAGCATAAGTAATGTCTAAACTCCATCCCTCATCAGCCGTGCAACAAAAGTGTAAAGGTCAAATCGAAGTCGCGAATTCATCCTTCAGCCTTCAAACTTCATCCTTTTTCGTTTCTTCGTCCAAACCCGCAGCCAATTCCGCCGCACTGGTGGCCGCCAACACATCTTCAAATCTTTTGCTGCGGGAAATGGTGATTGCGGAAAACAGATCCTTTTGGCGCAGCAGGATTGCCCGCAGGCGCACCATCTCCAGCAGCGCTAGGAACAGCGCGATCAGCGCCTGCCGCCAAAGGAAATCTCCGATTAGATCGGTCAACGGAACCGGGCCGGAACTCGAGCGCAGAGTCTGCTTGACGCGCTCAATCATCTGCGCCACGGTCACTTCCTCGCGCCGGATCTGGATTTGCGGCCGCTTTTTGGCACGCTCCAGGATTTCACGGAAAACCGAAATCAGCTCAAACACCGACACCACAAGCCCCGGCTCGTCTTCCGCCTCGGAAAATTCGCCGATGCCCGGCTGCGACCACATGGCGTCTTCCAGCAGGCGCTTGGAGTTCAGCATCTCCGCCGCGTTCTTGAACTGCTCATGCTCAAGAAGCTTGTGCACCAATTCCGCGCGCGGATCTTCCTGCTCCTCGGGCGGAGCGGTGGGGTCCGCTGGAAGAAGCATGCGCGACTTGATGTAAATCAACGTGGCGGCCATGAAGATGAACTCACCGGCCACGTCAATGTTCAATTCCTCCATCATGTGCAGGTAATCGAGATATTGCTGCGTGATTTTGGCGATGGGAATGTCATAAATATTGATCTGCTGCTTGCGAATCAAATCGAGCAACAGATCGAGCGGGCCCTCGTAGATTCCGACGCTGACGGAGGGCGGCGGCACGGGAAGGTGCGAAACCTTTTTCGGCGGCGCAGCAATTTCCGCCGGACCAGCTACGTCGGCGGGGGAGGTAATTTCCACCGGCTCGGGCGGCGCAGGCGCCTGCGGGTTGGAATCCTTGTCTTCCATTTAAGTCAGCCTCACCGCCGCGCGGACTTCCGCCATGGTGGTCTGCGCGACGGCGCGGGCCTTGGCCGTTCCTTCTTCGAGCACGTCCCAGACCTTCCGGGGATTTTGCTCGTAAGGTTTGCGCCGCTCCTGAATGGACGCGAGAAACGCGTTCAAATGCCCGGCGGCAAGCTTCTTGCAATCCAGGCAGCCGATTTCCGCAGTGCGGCACTCGCGATTGACGCGGTCGATGGTTTCCTGCGAGGAGAAAATCTTGTGCAGGTCGAATACCGGGCAGATGTCAGGATTGCCCGGGTCGGTTCGCCGCTTGCGCGCCGGGTCTGTCACCATCGTTGCGAGTTTTTTCGAAACTACATCCGGCGGATCGGTCAGGAAAATCGCGTTGCCGTAACTCTTTGACATCTTGCGGCCGTCGATGCCGGGCAGGCGCGGCGCGGAGGTCAAAAGAGACTCGGGCTCGGGAAAAATGCCATCGACGCTCGCGAGCCCGCGATGAATCATCTCTGCTTTGCCTTGGGCCGATTGCTCCTGAAACGTTTTACCCTCGAGCTTTGCCATTCCTGCACCGTGGACCTTGCCAAACAGCAGATTGAACCTTCGCGCCACCTCGCGCGTCAGTTCCACGTGCGGCACCTGATCCTCGCCCACCGGTACCGCGTTCGCCTTGTACATCAGGATGTCCGCGGCTTGCAGCAGCGGATATCCCAGAAATCCGTAAGTGTTGATATCGTGATCCTTGATGTTGGCGAGTTGTTCCTTGTAAGTCGGCACGCGTTCCAGCCACCCGAGCGGCGTAATCATGGAGAAGAGCAGGTGCAATTCTGCGTGCTCGGGCAGGCGCGACTGCACGAAGAAAGTGGCTTTCTTCGGGTCGAGCCCGCACGCCAGCCAGTCCGCGACCATTTCCCATGTGTCCTGATGCAGATCGACGGTATTGTCATAACCGGTCGTCAGCATGTGCCAGTCCGCGACGAAATGGAAACTCTCATACTGATCTTGCAGCTTTATCCAATTCTGGAGTGCGCCCACCAGATTGCCAAGGTGGAGTTTGCCGGTGGGGCGCATGCCGCTCAGAATGCGTCGTTTAGGAGTTTGGGAATCCACTCTTTGCCTTTGCAAGTGTTGCCTGGTCCCGTCATGCCCTGAAAGACGGTGGCCAAGCGCCGAGCGCGAAATTTCCGCTAGTCTGGAATCGTAACATAGCAGGCGGGGAATCGTGAAGCTGTCAAGGCTGCGTACTCGGACTCCGGCGCGCCAACAAATTTCGGCGAGTTTGAGAAGGGAGGCAAAAGGTGGTCAGCCCAAAAAGGTTGCGAACCCCTTTTCTCCACAAATGATCTTGCGAACTGAAAGTGCTCTCTCTGCATACTATCACCCAACCGGCCGGACGACCGCCGGAGGGGAAGACTTCGCCGCGATCTTTGCTCGCCGGAGCATGTGATTCCTAAAGCGGACCACTCCGCGATTTGCTGCGCCGTATAGAACGCGATATTTACGTGCCGCCGACTCTCGTGAGATACTGTCGCCCTCCCCAAAACAATTCGGGGCACCAGCAGGGCGAAGGGCCAGACCAATCAATCCTGATGGGCAATTCCTGATGGGCGACGCAAAATCTGCGATTCAAGCAAGCCAATCCCACGCCGCGCCTCACCTGCGCCGCGTGCTTACCCTATGGGACCTCATCTTTTACGGGATCGTGCTCATTTCGCCGATCGCTCCCATTCCTCTCTTCGGAGTCGTGCAGGAGCAGTCGCACGGGTATATCGTCGATACGCTGCTGCTCGGCATGTTTGCCATGATGGTCACGGCGTTCAGCTACGGGCGCATGTCGACGTTGTATCCCTCCGCCGGGTCGGCTTACACCTACGTGGGGCGCGGCCTGAATCTCCACCTGGGATTTCTGGTGGGCTGGGCGATGTTTCTCGAATACTTGCTGCAACCGCTCATCAACGCAGTGTGGGTGGCGGACACAATTCACGGCTGGGTGCACTGGATTCCTTCCCCCCTGCTGATGGCAGCCTTTGTCGGCCTCGTAACCGTGCTGAACCTGCGGGGAATTCGCACCAGCGCGCTCGCGAACAAACTGCTGCTTGGGTCGATGTCGTTGGTGATCGCGGCATTCATGGTGCTTGCCGTGCGCTACCTTTTTCATTTGGATGGGTGGGGTGGCATCTTTTCTTCGTTGCCCCTTTACGATCCCAAGACGTTCAATTTCCGCGTGGTGGGGGGCGCCGTGCCGCTGGCGGCGCTGACTTACGTGGGGTTCGACGGTGTGACGACGCTTTCCGAAGACGCACAAGATCCCAAGCGCAACGTGCTGCTGGCCACGGTGCTGGTGTGCCTGTTTACGGGAGTGTTTTGCAGCCTGGAGGTTTACCTGGGGCAGCGGGTCTTGCCCGGCATTCACTTTGAGAATGTCGATGGCGCCTTCATGGAGGCCTGCATGCGCGCGGGCGGGCGGCCGCTGTTTCTTGGCATGACGGTGGTGACTGTTCTCTCGACGTTAGGCTGCGCGCTTACTGGCGGATTGGGAGCGGCGCGCCTACTCTTCGGTATGGGCCGGGATGATATTCTGCCGCGGCGCGTCTTCGCCCACCTCGACTCGAAGCACAACGCGCCGAACTACAACATCTGGATTATTGCGATGCTTGCCTTCGGCGGAGGCTGGCTGCTTTCGCTGAACGGCCACGGATTTGAGAATGGTGCGGAGGTGCTGAACTTCGGGGCCTTCATTTGCTTCATGGGGGTTAATTTCGCGGCCTTTTGGCAGTTTGGAATCAAGCGCGTGAACGGCGGGCGAACGAACCTCCTGGCCGATATCATTCTTCCCCTGCTGGGGTTTGCATTTTGCGCCTGGCTCTGCGCCAGCCTGAATTTCATCGCCACGGTGGTGGGGGTCGTCTGGTTTGTGCTGGGAGGAATCTACCTGGGCATGAAAACACGCGGATTCCGTGAGCAACCGGCGGTGATGGACTTAAGCGAGCTTTAGGTTCTTAGGTTCTTCTGAAACAGAATGCAGCCTTACGCCCCTTCCACGCCGAATGAAAGTCCCATATCG
>JASHSC010000468.1 GCA_030036915.1 Terriglobia bacterium | reverse complement strand
CGGGCCGCAATCCCCATCATGCCTCGGTGGCGGTGACGCGCGGCATCCTGGAAATTTGTGATGACGAGGAAATTGAGGGTGTGCTGGCGCACGAGCTGGGTCACGTGAAGAATCGCGACATTCTCACCAGCGCGGTGGTGGCCACTCTGGCGGGCGCGATTACCATGATCGGACACATGCTTTGGTACGCCGAACTCTTCAGTGGATTCGGCGGCGGACGACGCGACGACCGCGGAGGGGGAGTGCTTTCCGGGCTTGCTATGATCATCCTGGCGCCGTTGGCTGCCACGCTGATTCAGCTCGCCATCTCGCGCTCGCGCGAATACGAAGCCGACCACACGGGCGCGGAGATTACCGGCAACCCCATGGGACTAGCGCGCGCGCTCGACAAGATCGACAAGTGGGCGAAGCGCATACCCATGCAGGTTGCCCCTTCCATGGCGCACCTTTATCTTTATGCCCCACTGACCACGGGGCAGATCTTCTCCAGCCTGTTCTCCACTCACCCGCCCATCCGCAAGCGCATCGAGCGGCTGATCGGGCGCGATTTCGTTTGAGCCCCACGTGCTTGCCCGCGCGCCGGGAATCACGCTACCATGGATTTGTCCCCTCTGCCCGCAGGGCTGGGGAGGCTGAGCTTATGCTGCGCGATAAATTCGGGCGTGAAATTCACGACCTGCGAATTTCGGTGACCGACCGGTGCAACTTCAGTTGCGTTTACTGCAAGTCCGCCGACCCGAAGAATTATTTTCCCCACCGCGACCTGCTGACGTGGGAGGAATTCCTGCGCCTGAGCCGCGTTCTGGCAGGCCTGGGGATTCGCAAAATCCGCGTAACGGGCGGCGAGCCGCTGCTTCGGGAGGGCGTGGTGGACTTCATCGCGCGGCTGCGGCAAATCGACGGCCTGGAAGACGTGGCCCTGACCACCAACGGATATCTGCTGCCGGAAATGGCACGTGAATTGGCGCGAGCCGGTGCACCGCGCGTTACCGTAAGCCTGGATTCCACCAATCCCGAAAAGTTCGCGCGCATCACGCGCACGCCGCGCTCCTACGAGAAAGTGATGGCGGGCATCGACGCCGCGCTGGAGGCGGGCTTGCGCCCTGTGAAGGTGAACATTGTTCTGGTGCGTGGCTTCAACGACGATGAGATTGTGGAGTTCGCGCGGCTGGCCCGCCGCCGCGACATTGTGGTGCGTTTCATCGAGTTCATGCCGCTTGACGCCGATCACACCTGGAAGCGCGAGCTGGTGGTGACGGCGAAGGAGATCTTCGACGCGATTCATCCGGTGTTTCCGCTGGAGGAAATTCCTCGCCACTCGGCCAGCGAGACGGCCCTGCGCTACCGATTCGCTGACGGACAAGGTGAGCTGGGCATCGTCGCGCCCGTTTCAATTCCCTTCTGCGGGCAATGCAGCCGCCTGCGCGTCACCGCGGATGGCAAATTGCGGACCTGCCTTTTCTCCCTGCGGGAGCACGACGTGCGCCCGCTGGTTCGCAATGGCGCCACCGACGGCGACCTTGCCGACTTCATGAAGGAGGTGGTGCGCCAAAAAGAACCCGGCCACCGGATTAACGAACCCGATTTCGTTCAGCCCTCCCGCACGATGGTTTACATTGGGGGGTAAGAACAATGGATACGTAAGAACGAGGGATACGGAACAAGGGATAAGGCAGAACGCTCGATATCCCGGCTCTTAGGCTAGAATGGAAGCAGGTCGATTATGGAAACCGCAACTCTGGATTTACTTCTCGAGAACTACGCTGACCTCAGCGCGCAGGAGCTTGACGAGCGCATCACGCGCGCCAAGGCCGAACTGGGCGAGCGCCTGGTGATTCTCGGCCACCATTATCAGCGCGACGAAGTGGTGAAATTCGCGGATTACCGCGGCGATTCGCTGCGCCTTTCGCAACTCGCCGCACGCCGGCGCGAAGCCGAGTACATTGTCTTCTGCGGCGTGCATTTTATGGCGGAGAGCGCTGATATTCTGAGCGGTGATCACCAGACGGTGATACTTCCCGACCTGCACGCGGGCTGCTCGATGGCCGACATGGCCAATTTCGAGCAAGTGGAGGTCTGCTGGGAAACACTCACGGCAGCGAATGGCGGAACGATTGTGCCCGTCACTTATATCAACTCCACGGCGGCCATTAAAGCTTTTGTGGGGAGGAATGGCGGCGCGGTGTGCACCTCCTCCAACGCCCGCAAGGTGATGGAATGGGCGCTCCGGCGGGGCGAAAAAGCTCTCTTCCTACCCGATGAGCATTTGGGCCGAAATACGGGATACGGATTGGGATATCCTCTTAACCAGATGGCGGTGTGGAATCCGCAAGAAGAAGATGGCGGGCTGACAGACGCCGAAATCGCACGGGCGCGGATATTTTTGTGGAAGGGTCACTGCTCCGTCCATCAGCGCTTCCGCACGGAGCACGTGGAGCGCGTGCGGGCGCGGCATCCGGGAATCCGCGTGATTGCGCACCCCGAGTGCTCCTGGGAAGTCTGCCAGTTGGCGGACGAGGTGGGCTCGACGGAGTATATTTTGAAGCGCATCGGGGAAGCCCCGGCGGGAAGCAGTTGGGCAGTGGGCACGGAAATTCACATGATCCGGCGGCTGGCGGCCGAATACCCGGACCGGCTGATCGTTTCGCTCGACGATTGCGTGTGCATGTGTAGTACGATGTTTCGAATCTCGCCCCAGCACCTCTGTTGGACGCTTGAAAGCCTGCGCGCCGGGCAGGTGATCAACCGCGTAAGCGTCGATGCTGAAACCAAGCGCTGGGCGCTGATGGCTTTGAATCGCATGCTGGAGATCAAATAAGCAGTCAACAGTCGAAGGTCGAAAGTTTAAAGCGGCAGTTTGAATGGACCGCGAGCTTTCGACCTTCGATCTTCGACGATCCACATGGCCGACAAATATTTTGATCGCCGTGAAGCGCAGGAACTTCTGCCCACGCTCGCGCCATGGCTCATGGAGGCCCGCGACGAGAAGCAGAAGATCGAGGCCTTCCGAACTGAGTTGACGCAAGTCGCCTCCCGCATCATGGTTTTGGGCGGAACTTCCCCTCCTTTGGCGGACCTGCTGAAGAAAAAATCGGAGCACGACGTGGCGACGGAACATCTCTCCGAACTCGTCGAGCGCATTCAGGAAACCGGCGTATTGGTGAAGGACCTCGACGTTGGATTGGTGGATTTTCCCAGCTTGCTCGAAGGTGAAGAGATTTACCTCTGCTGGAAACTCGGCGAGGAGCAGATCGCCTTCTGGCACGGCGTAGACGAGGGATTTGCCGGCCGCAAGCCGCTCGATGATCCTCCGAGCGGACGGAGTCCGCAGCAAGGGCACCGGTTGCAGTAGGCTGATTCGCGGTGCTAGATTTGGAGTTGCGATGAGTACAAGAATGATTCTCACGACTGACGAGCTCGAAAGGCTCCCCAAGCCTGACCAGGGCGGCGGCTATGAATTGGATGAAGGAGAACCTGTCTACGTGTCTCCGAACAGCATTGAGCAAGCCAAACTTATACAGCGCATTTACGGACTCCTGGAAGAATGGGCAAAAGCAAACAGCCGCGGCCTCGTCACGCCCGACAGTTGGTTTGAACTCGCCTCAGGCCTAGTTCGCGCTCCGGATGTTGCTTACGTCCCTCGTGATCGAATTTCCAACCTCGATCCCAAGCACACTGCAAAGGTAATCCCCTCGTTGGTCGTCGAGGTCCTCTCCCCATTCAACACGGCGCGAGAGATGACACGCAAGATTAAACAGTATCGGGACGCGGGTGTTGACTTAATCTGGGTCGTGGACCCTGAGAAGGGCGAGGTTGATATTCACGGCCCGGGTCCACTGAAGACTCTTCGCAAGGGCGACTTCCTGAAACATGATCAAATCCTCCCCGGTCTGTCAATTTCCGTCAGCGTGATATTTGAGCCCGTCCTATGAGCGAAGCAGGTCCTTCCAACGAACTCGCGAAGGCCGCCAGTGCTTACTTGCGCTCCGCCGCGAACCAGCCTGTGCTGTGGCACGAGTGGAACGGCTCCGCCTTTGCTCAGGCCGCGGCAGCGGATAAGCCTATTCTGCTCGACATCGGGGCCGTGTGGTGCCACTGGTGCCACGTGATGGACCGCGAAAGTTACGAAAACCCCGAAGTGGCGCGCATCATCAACGAGTCTTTCGTCCCCGTGAAGGTCGACCGCGACGAGCGCCCCGATATCGACGCCCGGTATCAGGTCGCCGTAAGCGCGCTGACCGGCCAGGGCGGCTGGCCGCTCACCGCTTTCTTGACTCCGGACGGAAAACCATTCTTCGGCGGCACATACTTTCCTCCCGATGATCGCGCGGGCCGGCCGGGCATGAAACGCCTGCTGGAATCCATCGCGCAAAACTACCGCACTCACCGCGAGCAGATTCATGAGAGCGCAGTAAAGATTGCCGAGGCCCTGCGCGACGTGGAAGGCGTCAAAAAAGGCGAGGAAGCCGCCGATGAAAGAATTGTCAAGGCCATCGTTGAGGAAATCGTGGGCATGTTTGACCCGCGCAACGGCGGCTTCGGCAACGCGCCGAAATTTCCCCATCCTTCAGCAATCGACCTTCTGTTGGAAGTTTACCTGTCCACTCGCCAGGAGCGGCTGCTGAGCATCGTAAACACGACGCTCGAACACATGGGGAGGGGCGGCGTCTACGACCAGGTCGGCGGCGGCTTCCACCGCTATTCCGTAGACGAGCGCTGGATCGTGCCCCATTTCGAAAAAATGTCCTATGACAACGCTGGCTTGCTGGGCAATTACCTTCGCGCCTACCAAATTTCCGGCAACCCCTTCTTCCACGAAGTCTCTCTGGGCATTCTCAGCTTCCTCGAAAGCGTATTGTCGCATCCCGAAGCGGGTTTTTATTCAAGCCAGGACGCGGATATCAATCTCGAAGACGACGGGGACTACTTCACCTGGACGCTGGCGGAGCTGAATGCAACCCTCGCCGAGCCGGAAGCTCGAGCCGCCGCTCTTTACTATCACGTGGAAGAATTTGGGGAGATGCACCACAACCCTGCCAAGAACGTTCTGTTCATCGATCAGCCGCTTTCCGCGATTGCCGCACGGATGCAGATGGACGAAGCGAAAGTTTCGGAATTGCTGGCTCGCGCGCGAAGAAAAATGGCCGAAGCTCGCGCCCGGCGGATGACGCCGTTCGTGGACAAATCAATTTATGCGAGCTGGAACGGGATGTTGATTTCCTCGCTGCTCGAAGCCTATCGAGTTCTGGGACTCAAAGCTGAGCGCGACCGCGCCCTGGCGACGCTCGATCTGCTGATCACCAAGGCCTATGACCCCGAAAAGGGAATGTACCACACGCTGGTGGAAGGAGGGCCGCGCATCGAAGGCCTGCTCGAGGATCAGGTGTTCATTGCCGCTGCGCTTCTGGACGCCTACGAGGTCACGGGAAGTCACATCTACTTCCAGCGTGCGCTCGAATTGATGGAAACCACTCTGCGCCGATTTTGGGATGATAAGGAAGGCGGATTCTTCGACACCGCACGCGACCTCGCCGACCGGCACGGAAATCTGGTGAATCCGCGCAAGCCGTTTCAGGATTCTCCCACGCCTGCGGCGAACGCGGTGGCCGCGCAGGTGCTCGACCGTCTGGACGTGCTCGCGGACCGCGAAGATTTCGGCGAAAAGGCCGCAGCCACGCTTGCTCTGTTTGCTCCCAAAGCGGGGCAATATGGATTATTCGCGGCCACTTACGGCTTGGCGCTGCTCCATCACTTGCGCGCCCCGCTCGACGTGGTGGTGGTGGGCCGCGGCGACGATGAGCGCGCCCAAAACCTTCTCCGCGCCGCCTATGAAGCGCCGCGCGCCGGCAAGCGCGTATTCGCCTTTGAACCGGAAGCGGTAAAATCCGGGGAACTTCCCGCGGGCTTGGCTGCAACGCTGCCGCAACTGCCCTTCGACGGCGTCCCGGTGGCGCTGGTGTGCGAAGGTTCGGCCTGCCACGCTCCCGTGCAATCTCCCGCCGACCTCCGCGCGCTGCTCGTGCCCGGCAAAGCGTGAATTGATCAGTCGGGGGAATTAATTTGACATTCGAACCCCGAGTTTTTATTCTGGATAGCTTTGGGTCAACCTCACAGGAATTTCCGCTCGCCCCGCAAGTTCCGCCCTGGTTTTTCCGAAGCGACCAATCCGCAAAGGAAAATGTGAATGCCCGGCATCGTTAAAGAACGGTTGTTTACTCCCGGCCCCACTCCGCTGCTGATGGAAGCGCAGGCGCGCACACTCACCGCGGCCAATGTTCATCATCGCACTGAAGCGTTTCGCAAGATCATGACGGAAACGCTCACGCTGCTGAAGTATTACTACGACACTCCGAACGACGTGCTGATCTTTGCAAGCTCAGGGACCGGGGCGATGGAGGGCTCTGTCTCCAACCTTCTCTCCCCCGGCGAGCGCATGCTGGTGGGCACGGCGGGAAAATTCGGCGAGCGCTGGTTTGGAATCGCGGAGGCGTACGGAATCGAGGCCGTGAAGGTAGAATCGCCCTACGGCCGGCCCGTGAACACCGAGGCGATGAAGCAAAAGCTTGCAAGTGACGGCCCCTTCCGCGCAGTGTTCATTCAGGCGACCGAGACTTCCACGGCCGTCATGAACGACGTGCGCGCCCTGGGCGAAGTGGTGAAAAATTATCCCGAGACGGCGCTGGTGGTGGATGGAATCACCGGCCTCGGCACCAGCGATTTGCGCGTCAACGAGTGGGGGCTCGACATCCTGATTGGCGGTTCGCAGAAGGCCGTCATGATCCCGCCGGGCCTGGCCTTCGTCAGCGTCAGTGAAAAAGCCTGGGGGTTGATCGCCAGGTCCAAACTGCCGCATTTCTATTTCGATTTTGCCAAGGAGCGCAAGAACCAGGCAAAGGGCGAGACTGCTTATACGCCCGCGACGACGCTCATCATCGGCCTGCACGCGGCGCTTGAAT
>JASHSC010000045.1 GCA_030036915.1 Terriglobia bacterium | reverse complement strand
GCTCGTGACCCGCTCGCGAATCGACCGTCGCCATCTGCACTACATGCAAGTGGTGCAGGACGCCGTGCTGAACCTCAGCATGGAAGTCATTGCACTCTATGCCATCCCTCATTTCTTGATGTAAGGTGAAACGTTCCCGTAGATTCCACGGAAGTAGTCTTCGACGGCAGAAGGAGTTTGGATTAAGCAGCTTTCCTGGCGGACTCTGCCGCAGCGCCGGACGGGGCGGCGCCAATTCGCATTCCATAGAATGACCGGTAGAGGAAGAAGTAGGAGATCGCGAAAAAAACGGCTGCTAGCGTGTGCGTCAGGCCGCTGCCGCTTGTGGACGTCAGCTTTACCGCCAGTTCCACCGCCAGCAGGCCGAATAACGTAGTGAATTTGATGATGGGATTGAGGGACACCGAGGAAGTATCTTTGAAGGGGTCGCCCACCGTATCCCCCACCACAGTGGCGTCGTGCAGAGCACTCCCCTTTTCCCTCAATTCAACCTCAACCACCTTTTTGGCGTTGTCCCACGCCGCGCCGGCATTGGCCATGAAAATGGCCTGATACAGGCCGAAAATCGCAATTGAAATCAGGTAGCCGATGAAGAAAAAGGGGTCCAGGAATGCGAACGAAAGGGTGACAAAGAAAACCGCAATAAAAATGTTCAGCATTCCTCGTTGCGCATACTGAGTGCAGATTTCCACCACTTTCTTGGTGTCTTCTGTGGAGGCCCTTTCGACGCCCTCTAACCGAATATTGGCCTTGATATACTCAACTGCGCGGTAGGCGCCCGTGGACACAGCCTGAGTGGAGGCTCCGGTAAACCAATAAATGATGGCCCCGCCGCTCACGAGGCCCAGCACAAAGGGGGCATGAAGCAATGAGAGCTTGTCCACGTTCGTAGAGAGACCTTCGGTCAGCGCCATGATCGTAGCGAAAATCATGGTCGTGGCGCCCACCACAGCGGTCCCGATCAGAACGGGCTTGGCCGTCGCTTTAAAAGTGTTTCCCGCCCCGTCATTCGCCTCCAGCAATTCCTTTGCCTGCTCAAACTTCACATCCAAATCAAAATCTTTTTTGATTTCCTGCTGAATGTTAGGGATATTCTCGATCAAGGAGAGCTCAAACACGGATTGCGCGTTATCGGCCACGGGGCCGTAAGAATCCACGGCAATGGTCACCGGGCCCATGCCCAAGAATCCGAAAGCCACCAGACCGAACGCAAAGACGGGCGCCGCGAGCATGAGCTTTTCCAGGCCCTCCAGGCCCACCCACGATCCCACAGCCATCAGCGCCATCATCACTAGTCCCAGATAGTAACTGGAAAAATTACCGGCCACGAACCCGGAGAGGATGTTCAGGGACGAGCCGCCTTCGCGCGACGAAGCCACCACCTCTTTAACGTGCCGCGACTCCGTGGAGGTGAAGACTTTCACCAATTCCGGGATCAGCGCGCCGGCCAGCGTGCCGCAGGAGACGATGGTGGAAAGTTTCCACCAAATCGAGGGGTCGCCCCCAATTTCGGGAAACAATATATAAGTAATCGCATACGTCAGGCCGATAGAGCAGAACGAAGTAATCCAGACCAGCCAAGTGAGGGGGGACTCGAAGTTCATCTTCTGAGCGCCCGAATATCGAGCTTTGGCGATGGCGGCATTGATAAAGTAAGCGGCCACTGCGGCCACCAGCATCGCCACGCGGACGACGAAAATCCACACAAGCAATTGGACCTTAATGAGCGGGTCTTTGACGCCCAGGAGAATAAAGGTAATGAGCGCGACTCCGGTCACGCCGTAGGTTTCAAATCCATCGGCCGTGGGGCCCACCGAATCGCCCGCGTTGTCCCCCGTGCAATCGGCGATTACGCCGGGATTGCGGGCGTCGTCCTCCTTGATTTTGAAGACGATTTTCATCAAGTCAGAACCGATGTCGGCAATCTTGGTGAAAATGCCGCCGGCAATGCGCAATGCCGCGGCGCCCAGCGATTCGCCGATGGCGAAGCCGATGAAGCAGTGGCCGGAGTAATCACCCGGAACAAAGAGGAGAATGATGAGCATCATCAGCAGCTCAACACTGATCAGCATCATCCCCACGCTCATGCCCGAGCTGACCGGAATCCTGTAAACCGGGAAGGGCTTGCCCGGCAGGCTGGCAAAAGCGGTTCGCGAGTTCGCAAATGTGTTCACCCGGATGCCAAACCACGCCACGCCATAGCTTCCGCAGATTCCGACGACGCTGAAAATCAAAATGATGGCAACCCGCATCATTTCATAATGCTCCAGCAAGCCGAAATAAAGGATGATGACCGCGGCGATGAAGACCCATAGGAGCAGGAGGAATTTGCCCTGTTGAATGAGATAGGTCTTGCACGTTTCCCAAATCAACTGGGAAATCTCCGCCATGGAGCGATGAACGGGAAGGTTTCGTACGCGACTATAACTGACCAAGCCGAAAAGCAGCCCGAAAATACAGAACAGAATGCCCACCATCAGAAGTTTGTGCCCGTCAATTCCCAGGAATTGCGCCTGGGAAAGGTCGGGGAGCTTCAGATTCGCTTCGCCCGCCGCTTCATCGCCCGCAGCGAATGCCAATGTGGGTATGGCAGCCCAAAATCCGATCGCGGCCGCCAACATCATTGTTGCTGCGGCGCAACGTGCCCATGTTCGGGTGGCCAAATTCGTCATAACTTTTGGGAAAAATGCCGTGAGGATCAAGACAAGCAAACTCAGACTCGCCATCGCGATGACATACATCCAGTTTCCTCCGACCCAACTCGCTCTTTGCCCCCAAAGGCGGGTACGCGACGCTTCTCTGAATTCCATCTCCGGGAGTAATTCCTAGGATAGCTTCAGGTATAAACAAATCATAAATTCGCTGCATCATATCATGCTGAAAAAATTCACGTCAAGCGACCAGAAATCACATCGACCGAATTGTACTTTTGGGCCATCCCGCCCTTCTCGCCGCACGGGAGGCAGGCGGCAAGGCATCGCGGTCCGGAGCAGAATTCAGAATCTCCTGCGCATCTGCGCTTATTCCGCGGCGATCAGCGCGGAGGCGTGGCGTTCCATTTCCGACGCAGCGCTGGCCTGCTCGGGGTAATTGACCACCTGAATTTCAGTGGTGTAACGATTGCTGGCGCCGGAGGCATCGGCAAGACCCTCTGCCAACCGATTGGCAGTTTGTTGGGCCAAGGCCTGCGTAGCCCCGGGCAAAACAACTCCGAAAACATGCGACGCCAGGCGATAGAGGGAATCCTCGGTGCGCAGCTTGCGGTGGAGGACTTTGGCGGCGTCACCCAAGGCCACCTCCGCCTGCGGACCGCGGGAAAATAGCCTTGTCAGCTTGACGCGCACCAGCAGGAGCGAGAGCGGCTCACTGGTTTGGGCGGCGCGGCGGAAGTCCATCGTCAAGCGGTCCTGAAAGTGGCTGAAGCCCATCAAGGTTCCCAGCAGCTCGGCGCTCGATTGTTGCAGCACCAGGGCCAATTGCTCGTGCTCCGCCACAAGGCTGGCGCGAAGGTTCTTAACCACCACCATTCGGTTGATGAGATAAGCCACCATAAGGATGCAAAGCGCGCAAAATCCGAAGAAAAGGGTCTTCGAGGGCGCCACGGGTAGCACTTCCGCCTTGCCAAAGACGGTCGGGTACATCAGCACCGCCATTCCCCCGCCCAAAACCACCACCATGATTAGAGCCAGAATGGACAACTGGCGGTCTCGGTGGTCGATGGTGTGCTGATTGACCTTGTCAAAGACTTGCATGGCGTGTCTCCTTCAGCAGCAATTGGAAACCGACCGCGTCCATAGGGGTCGTCGTGTTTGGCTCCAGAGTAAGGTCGCGGTTAGAGTATGTCATCCTCGTTGGCGATTTGCCAGCGCCGCGGGAGTTAGGATATTCTCCCGAGTCCCGCTCCTGGGCTTTGGACGGCACGTACGCGATACGTGGGAGCGGGAGCAAAGGAGCGTAATTCTCTTAGTTTATGACCAACGAAGGCTTTTTCTCCCTACGAGGACAGGTGGCAGTAGTTACCGGCGGCGGGCAAGGCATCGGTGAAGGCATCGCCGCGCGGCTGAGCCTGGCCGGCGCGCGCGTTGCCGTGCTCGACATGAACGCCGCCTCCGCTCGCGAAGTGGCTGGACACGTAAAGGGTGTGGGTGTTGAGTGTGACGTGAGTTCCGCCGCATCCGTTCAACACGCGATTGATGAAGTGAAACGGCAGTTTGGGGCGATCCAAATCCTGGTGAACAACGCCGGCGTTACCGGGCGGACCGTGCCGATGTGGGAACTCGAGGAAAGCGAACTTGATCAGGTCTATGCCGTCAACCTGAAGGGGGTCTTCCTGATGTGCCGCGCGGTGGTTCCGATGATGATGGCGCAGGGCTACGGGCGAATCCTGAACGTTGCTTCCATCGCCGGCAAAGAAGGCAACCCCACGCTGCTGCCTTATTCGGCAACCAAGGCCGGCGTCATCGCGCTGACCAAATCGCTCGCGAAAGAAGTGGTGGGCAAAGGCGACATCACCGTCAATGCCATCTCTCCAGCCGTAGTCAGAACCAAAATCCTGGATGGCGTCGCCAAGGAAACCATTCAATACATGGTGAGCAAAATCCCCATGGGCCGCACCGGCACGGTGGAAGAAATCGCCGCGCTCGTGCACTTCCTGGTATCAAAGGAATCGTCGTTCACCACCGGCCAGTGTTACGACATTTCGGGCGGACGGGCGACGTACTGAAGTTGCTTTATGTTGCTGTATGATTTGAGTGAAAACCTGACGGAAAATTTAAACGGTTGAAGTCGCTTAAGTTCCGGCAGACCGCTTTTTATCTTGACCGCCGCTGAATACCTCAAGCTTCCGGTTCAATCAGGCCCAGATGCCCGTCGGGGCGGTGGTAGATGACGTTGACGCGTTCGGTTTGAGGGTTGCGGAAGACCACGGCGCCAGCGCGCGAGCGGTCAAGCGACTCGATGGCCTCTTCGAGGGAAAGGGGCTTGAGCGGCAGGCGCTCCGTGTGGACAACACGGCTTTCTTCGCGGTCCACTCGGTCGGTCGCCAAGGCGTTCAGCAACACAGCGGAGGTGGGCTTGGGCCGTCGTTTGCGCGTGCGGCGACGCTCAAGCAGGCGCACGGACTGGCGGGCCAGCTTGTCCACGGCGCCGTTGATGGAGGTTCGCAGGTCACTAGTTTCTTCAATTCCCACCAGAGTCCGATCGCGAAATTTCAGCGTGAATTCAGCGATTCGCCGATGCTTTTCGGCCGTCAGGATGACGTGCAAACCGAACTGCTCGCCCAGCAGGCGCGCGAGTTTCTTTAGCCGCCCTTGTGTGTAGCGGCGCAAATCCGGGCTGATTTCCACCTGCCGGCCGGTAAAATCGATGTGCATGGGGCCCTCCTTCGAAACACCGTGGCCGATGGTTGGCATGTCAGATTGCGAGCGGGACGCGAAACTCGACACTCCCACATCTACCTCGAATTTCCCGGGGGAATATCGAGGCTGGGCCTTCAATTTTCGGTTTCGAGAATCCGTTCGTCCAGCCACAGGCCACGAACCACTCAGGCTTTCACGCGGCGCTGGTGGGTGCTGGGAATCCGCATATCCTCGCGGTATTTGGCCACGGTGCGGCGGGTCACAGAGTAGCCCACCTCGCGCAGACGGGCGGTGATTTGCTCGTCGGTCAGGGGGTGCTGCGTCTCTTCCTCGTCGATCATCTTCTTCACGAGGCGCTTCAAATTAACCAGAGACGTCAGTCCGCCCGCCGGTCCCTGCACCGACTCGGTAAAGAAAAATCGCAATTCGTAGACGCCCTGCGGAGTGTGCGCGTACTTGTTGGAAACCGCGCGGCTGACGGTGGAAGGGTGCACGCCCACTTCCTCCGCCACTTCCTTGATCATCATAGGCCGCAGTTCGTCGATGCCTTTATCCAGAAAGTCCTTTTGCCGGCGAATAATCGCCTCGCAGACGCGCACAATGGTCTGCTTTCGCTGCTCGATGTTCTTGATGAGCTGCATGGCGCTGGTAAACCGTTCCTTCACGTAATTGCGAACGTCGCGCTCCGTGCCACCCTCGTTCAGCATGCGCCGGTAGTGGTGACTCAGGCGAAGCTGCGGCAGGCCGTCCTCGTTCAGCACCACCTGGTAACCGTCGCCGGTGCGAACGAAAGCCACATCGGGCTCGATCAGCCGCGCCTGGTTATTGTTGTAGCGCTGCCCGGGGCGAGGGTCGAGCTTGCGGATCAGCTCCACGCAGCGCTCCACCTGCTGTACCGGGCGGTCCAGGATGCGCGCGATTTCACGGTATTGCTTGTTCTGGAGCTGCTTCAAATGGTCGGAAACAATCTGCTGGGCCAAATTATTTTCTGGCTCCAGGGTGCGTAACTGGATCAGCAGGCACTCGCGCACGTCGCGCGCCGCCACGCCCAGAGGATCAAACGCCTGGATGAGCGCCAGCGCCTCTTCCACGTGCGCAAGCTGGTGGTTGCCCGATTGCGCGATCTCTTCGATGGTCGCGATCACGTAGCCGTCTTCATTCAAGTTGCCGATGATGGAGGTGCCCGCCTCGCGAACCTCATCTGAACAGATCGATAGGCTTAACTGCCATTCCAGATGGTCAGCTAGAGATGTGGGCTGTGAGAGGAAGTTCTCAAATGAGGGCTTCTCGATCACTTCCGCGGCCGGGGATTTATAGCCGGGGTCAAGATAATCGTCGAAAAACGACCCGAAATCGATCTCTTCAAAGGAATCCTGGCGGTCTCCGTTGGACGCCGGGGCATCCGCCGAAGGGGTGAGGGGCTTTTCCGCCTCGGTCTTCTTGGCCACTTCCTCGAGGGAGGGTACGTCCTCGGGAACTTCTTCCAGCACGGGGTTGGAGATCATCTCCTGATTGATCATCTCGCGCAGCTCGAGCTTATTGAGCGCGAGCACGCTGACCATCTGAACCAGGCCGGGCGTCAGAATCTGCTTCTGCGCCACGCGAAGGTTCAGGCCGATTCTGGGAGAAGGACCACCCATAGTTCCTCAAAAACAGTTGATTGTGCGTTGGTAGCGTCAGCCTTAAGGCTGGCGCTACATGCAACTTACATCGCCAGGCGAAACGAATCGCCCAAGTAGACCCGCTTCACTTCCGCATCGTTGCCAAGTTCCTCCGGTGACCCGGCACGGAAAATCCGGCCATTGTTGATGATGTATGCGCGATCCGTAACCTGCAAAGTCTCGCGCACGTTGTGATCCGTCACCAGCACACCGATTCCCGATTCCTTCAGCCGGACGATAATCTTTTGGATGTCAATTACGGTCAAAGGGTCGATACCGGAAAACGGCTCATCGAGAAGAATAAAGGAAGGCGAAATCACCAGAGACCGGGCAATTTCCACACGCCGTCTCTCCCCGCCCGAGAGCAGGTAGCCATAACTCCGGCGCACCTGCTGCAATCCCAGGTCCTCCAGCAACTCCTCCAGACGCGCTCGCCGGCGGTCGGCCGTCATAGGCCGCGTCTCGAGCACTGCCATAATATTTTCTTCCACCGTTAGCTTGCGAAAAATGGAGGGCTCTTGAGGGAGGTAGCTGATGCCTTCTCTTGCCCGGAGGTACATGGGGAAGTTGGTGATATCCACGCCATCCAGGAGCACCTGACCGGCATCCGGGCTGGTCAGGCCGACGATGATGTAAAACGTTGTGGTCTTGCCCGCCCCATTGGGCCCCAGCAGACCCACCACCTCTCCTTGAGCGATTCTAAGGTTAATATCATCAACAACCTTGCGGCCCTTATATGATTTCGTTAGATCGGCTGTGGAGAGAATCTGCATTGTCGCTCATGGTGCGACGCGGTGTTTGGGTAATGAGGGCGAGTGGTCACCTCCGTCCACAAAGAGCCTATCATCGTGTGTGAAGAATGTCAAACGCTGGCCCGTCGTGGAGCCCTTTTTGTCATCCATCAACACCGGCGGACCACCCGACAGAACGATTTTTCCAGGGACTGAGAAGTACTCGCCGTGCTCAGCCGTCCCCACTCGCCCGGGCTGCGTCACTTTCACATGCCCCTCCGCCTCGGCATGGTCCACCTGTGAGGCTTCAGCCGAGTCTCCCTGGGCAAAATAGACGTCCAAGCGATCGGATTGCATCGTTGTGGTGTCCGTCACCAGGCGAACGTTGCCATGGTAGCGGGCGCGGCGGCCTTCATCAAAATACTCAAGGTAATCTGCGTGGACCGTCACCGGGCGGGGCTGCCCATTTGCTTGTGGCCCGGCTTGTGCGCCGGCCTTGGACCCGCTGGGTTGAGAAGTGTCCCCTGGCTCGCTAGCCTCTCCTGCTGGTTGCAGGTAGCTGGTGACCACGTGCTCACCCGAACTCACCCGCCGCTGGGCGCGAAACACATCCAGCGCTGTGGATTCCACCACGTCTGTGCCCTGCCAGGCGCGTACATGGCCTTCGTAGTGGATTGTCTGGCTCTGCTGCTCCGCCACCATCCTGTCTGCCAGCACATTGGTGGGCAAAGGCGGATTAGCCGGCGGGGCAGC
>JASHSC010000467.1 GCA_030036915.1 Terriglobia bacterium | reverse complement strand
AATAGGATTTTTGGCCGTTCCCTATTACTGGCATCAGGCATAGCTTTCGTAGCAATTTCCACGCGCAAATCTAGAGACATATGTCATTTATTTTCAAGCAATTGACCTCAGCAAATGCCGCACCGCCACTTTGCGTGCGATCAGACCTTCCCGGCCGGCTGTGCCTTTTGCCGCCGCATTTGGAAGCAGCCCACCATGAGGCCGGCTATGTACCACACGTTGCGCCTGCAAGCAAAACGCTGAGGAGCCTTGATCGAGATCATCCATTGCAGCGTCCACCTCGTCAACCTGCGGAACAAATAGACCGGAATTCCCGCAAGTTGCCACTTCGAATTGCCAGGGGGGCCTGAATCCGCTACTTGTGAGCATCCATAGGCATACCACCAACGCAATACGAAACGTTTCTTCATTCGGGATAAGGGCACAGGGTGATATACCACTGCCGAAGGCTCGTATCTCAGCCGGTCTCCCGCCGTCAAAATACGGTTGGCAAATTCGATATCCTCCCGGCGAATTTCGCTGCCAGGGCGAGGGCCCAGATCGGTTCGGAATCCACCGTATTTTTCGAAGGCATCCTTGCGAAAGGCCATGTTCGCGCCGTAAGGAGGGCGTGTGAGTGGACCCGGTCCGGTTCCTGGGTCGAAGGCCACGAACGGTCCCATGGTCGCGGGATCGTCTGTGGAAAGCCAGCGAGGGATGGGCCCTGGCCAAAGGGGAACAATCCGTCCCCCTGACCCTGCCCATTCACCATCCCTAAGCGACGATGTCAGATTTTGAAGCCAGCTTGGTTCCATAGTCACATCATCATCGGTAAAAGCCAAAACCTCGCCCTGCGCCTCTCGAATTCCCGCATTCAAGGCATTAGATTTGCCCTGCTTGGCCTCAAATAGATACCGGAAATGGCCCGGAAGTCGCCTGCAGAACTCCTCTACAACGGCGCGCGTTCGGTCGTTCGAATTATTGTCTACCACCAGGACTTCCCACTGGTCCGGTTCGGGAAGTTGCAAAGCGGCAGCGCTCTCCAGCGCCTTCGCCAGGCTGAGGCAGCGATTATACGTGCACAGAATTACCGTGGTCTTCATTGACAGGAAGTAGCTCTTTCGAATGCTATTGTGTCACGACAGCGGGACCCCTTGAACGAGCACCGATAAAAGTTCTTCACAATTGGAATTTCACGAATGAGGACGGTTTGGCCCATTGGAATGCGACATTTTTCGGGCCGAGACGTTGATAAGTTCTCGAAATTGAGCGGCGATGACCTCTGGAGAGAACTGGCTCCTGGCTCGTTCCCTGGCGGCCGCACCCATCCGCCTCCTTGCTTCTGAATTCCGATAGAGAAAGATTAGCGCATTGGCAAGATCACCCGAGGACTCCTCCGGCACCAAGATGCCCGTTTCGCCGTCGACCACCGCTTCAGGAATGCCGCCGCTTCTTGATCCCACTGCCGGAACACCAAATGCCGCAGCCTCGACGAAGGCTATTCCGAAGCCTTCCTGCCAGTTGATCCTCCGATCAATGCGGGATGGCATCACAAAAACATTCCCTTGCCGCAAGAGCCGCCATTTGCTCTCACCCTGAACGCCGCCCTGAAAGTGGACTTTGTCCCTCAAACCCATTTCATCCACGAGCTTCTCGAGTGACTGTCTTTCCTCACCGTCGCCGCCAATCTCATACCGGAAAGGGATTCCTCTCTCCGCGAGAATTTTTAAGGCGCTGATTACGATATCAATACCCTTCCCTCTTACGAGCCTGCAAATCGTCACAAGATTGAGGCAATCGTCGTTCCCACTCGTGGGCTCACCGGCAGTGGACTCCCGAATCACCTCCTCCGATATCGGACAATGAACCACTTGGACCTGGCCCGGCGAAAGCCTCCAGTTTTCAAGCAACAACTTGGTGCTCTGAGAATTAGCAGCAATCCAGCTAGCGCGTTTCAGCAGCAGACCTCTGGTAACAAGATCGTTCCTGCCGTTCTTCGGATACTGGCAAATCTCATAGTCGTGAGCGATGATCCCGAAAGGTAGCTGCCGCTCTAGCAAAGACAAAGCGAGAGGGTAGAGCTTCTGGTCCAAATGTCCAAACACAACAGCGGTGGGGCTCTCCTTGGAGAGAAGGCTCTCCAGCTTGACGATCGAACGATTCGATGCCTCAAAAAACGAGGTTTTCTCCACAGCCCGGCGGCAAACGGGACTTGAGCAGCGAAGGATTTCCAGCAGGCTGACAAACTTTCTGCCCAACCAGTTTGCAGGCTTCTTGTCGCGCACTATCGGGAATGGCATGACCCACGGTTCATATCGTTCCAAGAATTCTATCCGTTCCCTCTCCTCGGGATGAACGACCCCCAGTACTTTGACGGTATCGCCAAGCCTGATCAAGCCTCGCGCTAGGGCGTCAAGATACTCTGCGATACCTCCGGGCCAAGGTTTGTAATCAGAGGCAATGAACAGGACGTGATTTTTTTGCATAGCATAGCGCAGAGTTTGGTTTTGAAATCTCAGTTCTCTCGGCGCAGCGACTGGTCAGTACCTCCCGGCAAAGCCGGGGGCTTTAGAATGCTTGGCCCCTCAAAGGGACCTACAAGAAACCCCTCAACCGGCTTCGTCCCTCAGCCACCTTCTCCCCAGGAGAGAAGGAAAACAATTCTTTTCCCTCTCCCGTGAGGAGAGGGTGGCTCGCATCCGGCGTTCTCATCAGCCGGGACGAGTCGGGTGAGGGATCTCTTCGACGCGCTCTACAGGCCAGGAAAGCACACTTCGGGAATTGCCAAGCATTTACGGCCACCCCGGCAAAGCCGGGGGACCTCACACCGGATTAGGATTCGCGCAGTTTTTTGTATCGAGATCTCGGTTATCTCAGCGCGACGCCGATTGGTCTGTTGAAAGCGGCAACCGTTTCATCGGCTGCCAGCGTCTGCAAGGGAACGTTCAATTCTTTGTTGGCCAGATGGGTGGTCCAGGTTCCAAGTGTCAGCGATCACATAAAGTGGGCGACCCTTGCACTCCTCGTAGATTCTGCCGACATATTCTCCGAGGATGCCCACCAGAATCATGAGCACCGCATTGCTCAAACATAGGACCACCATCAAAGACGTCCATCCCTCGACAGTCCTACCAGAAAAGTGTGCTACCAAGGCCCGAATGGTTTCTTCAAGGGCCAGCAAGGCCATAATCCCACCGCCGGCAAAGCTTAGCCGCAAGGGTAACGCAGAGAATGAGACTGCCGCAGTCCAAGCCAGGCGAAGCATTTTCCGAAGTGGATACTTGGTCTTTCCCGCGGCTCTCGGACGACGCTCATATTGGACGCAAGTCTGCGGATAGCCGACCCAGGCGACCATGCCCCGCAAGAAACGATGCAGTTCCCGCATAGCCTTGAGGCTCTCGACGCATCTTCCAGACATCAACCGAAAGTCACCTACATCCGGAGGCAGTGATTTGAGAAAAAGGAAGCGCATAGAACGGTAAAAAAACCATGCGCTGGCCCTTTTGAAAATCCCCTCACCCGATCGGGTGACCCGTTGCCCACAAACCACGTCGTACCCTTTTCGGTACTGCTCGACCATTTGGTGGATCACTTCCAGCGGATCCTGCAGGTCCGCGTCGATCAGGACAATGGCATCGCCTGTAGCGTGATCAATGCCGGCCGTGGATGCGTACTGGTGCCCGAAATTGCGCGAAAGGCTGATTACCTTGATGCGAGGATCTCTTCGGCCCCAATCGACGAGCAATTCGATAGTCCGGTCCGAACTTCCGTCGTTTACGGCTATCACCTCGCAGCGATAGGGGGATTTGTCCAGGAAAGCTGTAAGCTCAGGACGCAACAAAGGCACCAACTCCTCCTCATTATAGAAGGGGATTACGATCGAGAGGAGTTCCGGGTTCGGTCGTGATATGAGAAAATCGGTGGTCATTCGAGTCGCTTTTGCCGAGCGCCGGCCTGGTGGCATGAGCGAGCCCGTGGAGAGGCTCAAGTTCAGTGCCGGTTTAACCAAGCAAAATCGGGAAGCAAGTTCGTCAGTTTCGCGTGCTCTTCCTGGCAGACCGGGCTTTTCTTGAGGAAAACCAAAACTTCAACCGGTCGGAAACGGCCCATTTGAAGACGGATCGGGGCCTGAAAGCGAGGATCGCGCAAGAGGCGATCGGCAAACTCAGCATTCTGCCTATCATCTAAATCGTTTTTATCGGCTGCTTGTCCCAAGTAATGTGGCGCCGTTAGAACTATATCGTTCTCTCCGCTTGCGTCCATCAGTTTCTGCCAGTCCACAGGCCCTTCCTCGTAATGCCACAACCATGTCACTTGGGGAATGTCTTCATCTTTTACGGCCCAGGGAAACGTTATTAAGGGCGGACTGAGTCCTGGCCCGTTACCTAAGTAGCCGATCCTTGGTGACTCCGATCCGCAACGCTGGGCAATATCATAGAATGGCTCCCAGTTCCACTGGTCACGGCGAGACATAACCCTCCAAGGAAGCCAGCCATTCGCGAGCCCGGAATCGACAGGCTGCCTGTTTGGAATAAAGCTGGGATATACAATCAAGAGCAACTGACCACACATGAGAATTACGGTTACGGCGGTAGGCGCTTTAAGCCGGGCCCATCCGGTCTTATCGGCTATCAACCCCACGATAATCGCTAAGGGTATAAGCGCGGGAGATATGTGACGAAGCAAATGATTTGTACCCGAGAGTTGCGCGAGCACGAGTGGCAAACCAGCGCAGAGGCAAAGGCCTACTGACCACTTCTGGAGAGGATCGAAAATACTCTCTCTCTTGATGACGGCTTTCCAAAACCACGCAATCGCAATGAGCCCGATGAGAATGCTAAGCCCATACCCAAGAAGGCTTTGGATCACCGAGCTGAGCCACAGCATCCAAGTGGTGAAAGACGGTGGGCCGAGAGAATTTCGAACGAAACCTCTGGCGATTCCTGTATAAGTTAACGCCGATCGAACATTCAGCAGGTACCAAGGCGCGCCGATGAGGAACCCAAGCAAACCTGCCTTCCATTTCAATGCTGCACTTGGAAGCCCTCCATGTGGCCAATATTCTCTTACGAGCCAGAACGCTAGCGCCGGGAGTCCAACCAGCACGAAGGAGACTTTCGATCCAAGTCCAAGCCCGATGGCGAGCCCGAGGCCAACCCAGTTGCGGGCACGTTCTGATTGATCGGTCCAAGAAGCAATCAAGTAATAAAGCATGGCGGAGGTACCCACGTATAGAGGCCCCTCCGTACCAAACCAAAGACTCGCCGAGACCACGATCGGCGAGAGAGAAAAGACAAGAACCGCAAAAGCGCCGGCCAGCGGGCTTGAAATTCGCCGTGCGGCCAAAAAGATGAACCAATCAGTCAAGGCAAAGCAAAGCAGAGACACAAACCGCATCGTCATCGTTTGCGTTCCGAACAGTGTGACGAGGGGTAAAGCTAGAACACGATTGGCAGGTGGCCGGCCCCAATTTTTGAGAATCCTGCCACCGAGCTTAATTATCTTGCCGTTTTCGAGGAGACGATGGTCGCCCAGAGCTTCGTTGATGTATTCACCCTCATCCCATGAAGTGCCGTAGGGATGATTTAGCGACCAATTAATGGCCGCCGCCATGATCACTGCCACCACGGCTGCGGCAAATATCAGCCAGGCTTCTCCGCCCCCTTTGGACCCTTCTTTAATCATCTTCTTCAAGCCTCCCCGCTTGGGAGGACGCGAGAATCCCCGTCCCACCTAACCCAGAATTCGGACCAGGCCTTCTCGATCACAGCTCGAGGCAACCATCTCACCAGCCTCTTCCAATCAAACTTATAATTGATGGACGCCAATCCACGTCGATGAAAATCCCAGAACTCCTCAGTCTGCTGCCGGCGCGCGCACCAGGATTTTGTGAGAAAGAGAAAGTATTCTCGTTCGGCGCGCTTGAGGCGCGAGCGGTACTCCTCGGCGGAGAGAAAGTCTCTCCCGTGTCCAACGAGCATCGTGAGAGGCAGGAAGGGCCAGAGACCGAATTGGCGCACGCGCGACATGATCCCGTCGTTATCGCTGCGTGAATAGGTCAATACCTGGTAGGCAAAGCCAAAGTCCCAGGTACTGAGCACGTCAAAGTAAGCATGGCCGTCTTCGAAGGGCGCGTACCGCTCTTCAAAAAACGGGCGGCGCGCTCGTACCACTTCGGAACGGACGAGTGTGGAACTGGGCGAACCGAACAAGTACTTTTCTTTCAAAAAATAAAGCCGGCAGGCCTCGCGACCGGACACTTTCGAGGTTGGGTAGGGGAGCCCGTACAGATTTACTTCCTGCCCTTCCAGCCGGTATGCTGCAACGATTCCGACGGAAGGATGCTCCTCGCCTACTTCTACCATGCTCCTTAAGCAATCCGGAAAAATCCAGTCATCCGCCTGAACCATCTTGCAATACTTGCTCTCCGGCGAGATGCAAGTCAGAGCAAAGTTATAGTTCTGCACCTGGTTCAGGAATGATTCCGTATGGACAACCCGTATCTTGCCGGGAAATCTTGAAGCGTACTCAGCGGCGATTTCAGCGGACCCATCTGTACTGAAGTTATCCACCAGGACGTAATCCCAGTTCTCGTAAGTCTGGCGCAGAACGCTTTTGATGCACTCGCCCAGATAAGCAGCGGTATTGTAGAAGGGAGTTACGACGCTTACCAGCGGCATGCTTCCCACTTTAATCCACCGATTTCACTATGATTTGGGCCAGCAGGTTCGGAAAACCCAAATGGTAACCCATGGCGATGCAGTCTTAGTGCTATCAGCCTTTCTTTCTAATTTTGGAGCATTCGCTGCCAGTCAGTTGGGGAGTTGAACCACCATGAATTCGGCAAATTGGTCCGATCCACCTGGGCGCCAATGGCCATCAATGGGAAACCAGTCATCCTTAATCTGCTGCTCCTCGGCACACGCAGAGGTGCCCCAAATCATTTCGCAAGCCCAGCCAGAGTGTCGAATTGCCGGGTTAAAGCCAAAAGGCTCCGTCGTTGGTAATCTGCTATCTGGTCGACGACGATTTTTCTACGGAGCTCCACACGACCTAGAGCCTTGATCACATCGTCTGCTGTGAAGTCCCGAATGCGTAAAAGGTAATCGGTTTGCCCGAGGTCTTCCATGACCCAGTCCACCTTGGGATCGAAGGATATGGCGATGGTGGGTTTCTGAGTCAAAAAGCCAAGAATGACGCTGTGCAGACGGCTGGCGATGAGGAAATCGGCGTCCCTCAGGATGGCCACAAGGTCCTGCCACGACCTGATGGTGGGGGCATAAATCTGCTCGCCAAACTTCTTCTTGCCTTCCTCACCAAGACGGCCGAGGAGTCCGGCTACGACGCTTTCGTCATCGCCCAAAGATGAATAAACCACGACGGTGAAATAATCCCGTTCGAGCAGTTGCGAAAGAACACGCGTCATCTGCTCCACATATCTGTCATATAGAGCGGGATCCTCATTCGGCCAGATACCGGGCCGGGCATAAGCAATCGGGCTGACCGCGACAATCGTGCGCCCCTGTGACACCGGCCGAATGCCTGCGGGCGGCGGCAATTCCGAGCAAGGTAAGCTGAAAGCCAAATCCGGGACGATCGCGTCTTCCGCTGCACGCGGCAGCAAGCTTGCGGCGACATCCTTGCTATGCTTGTCCCGATATGATCGATATTGCGCCATTCGGAGCGCCGACGACAAGAAAAAACGCGAAGCCCGCGATCCTATTCTGCACGCGCCAACACTTGCCATCGTGCTTGGCACCCCGGCGATTCTTGCCAGGACTGCCCATTTGAAAAGCGCGAAGGGATGTCCCCAAGCCCCACCCCATTCATCGTCCAGTTGCCCGCCACCCGAAACCACCAAAAGGCCGTGCGTGCGCAGGAAGTGATAGCCCCGGACGCAATGGCGCCATTCCCGCCAGATGCGCTTCCCGAAAGCGTAGGCGGCCCTCAGAGGCCGCCACAGCATGGGGACTCGCCGAACCGCCCGTTTCATCAAAAACGGCTTGCCGTGCGGCTCACTCCTGGACCCCGCATCCCCTTGCTCCGGCGGGTCGGTCATCCTGCCGCTGGACATTCTGTAGAACTGCCCATTTGCCTCGCATAGCGGAAAGGCTGACGTTCCGTGCCGCTCCACGAAGTTGTCACTATTCAAAGAAATTCCGGAGAAATCTGCACGGGGAAGCCGAAGGCGAAGACTGGCAATCACCGCATCCTGAATCGCGGCATCGCCGAGGTTGCCCCCCGTGTAAGGGGTCAACAGTGCGATTCGAGGACGAGGTCCATCTTCCTGGTCAGTCTGATGAGCAGGAGCATAAACGGAGCTACGCAGTTCGTCGGTACCCAAGCGGTCGCTCGTACTCCCTACTCCTTATTATCTTATTCACAAAACCGCACCGGCCAGTTGACCATAATAACCAGTCGTCCGAAGTGAACCGTCCGCTTCTGCACACAATACTCCCAGCTTCAAGAGTTTGTGGGCTGGACCCAATCAGATCAGTGTTCGAATCCCCTTGAACAAATGGTCATCTTGCATTCGGTTTCCCGGTTTGGCACATGCTTGTATTTGCACCAGGAGTCAACGCATTCAGTTGTACTTCAATTGAAATGAGCCATATCTTTAGCCAGTCGATCCTTGCAAAGTTCGACAAATCGCTTATTCTTCGTGTAGAAATACCAGTTCAGGTTTCTTAATCCGATGTAGAGCTTCCAGAAGTAAAGCCTGCGTTCGAAATCGTCTCCGAAGGTTGCATTATTCTCGTACCCTTCTTTCAGATAATGTAATGGGTAGCGATCTTCGTAGAAGAACTGCCAACGAGCGAACTCTCGTATAGGATCACCGCCCTGGGCTATCTCAAAATCTATAATGCCGGAGATTCGATCGCCGCTAATTAAAACATGGCACGGCGCGAAATCGTTATGGATGAGATGAGGGAGAATTGCGCGGTATTTGCTTTGGCATTCATGGACCGCGCTAAATGCCCGGTCCACTAAATTTGGATCACAATCTACTGCGCGAGCGACCTCGATCAAGCGCTCTAAATCGAGTTCTTTCCGAGAAAACATCCCTCCAATAGAATTGTATATACCATTGCCGTCTTTATCGAGCTCTCCGAAGCCGTTCGTTCTTACTGAATGGACCTTGGACAAGACGGCTCCCGTCCTGCGCAATAGCTCGGCCAGACCTTGCTTCGAAAGATTGCCCTCGGCAAGTTCATCCAATGGAACTCCGGGCAACCTATTTTCTATTGATATCCTCAAGGGTCGGTTTTCGTGCTCAATCGTTTGGATAGAAATGACGTGAGGAACGGGAACTCCCAACTTAGCACACTGTTCCATGGCCCATCGCTCTCTTTGGAATCGAGATTCTGAATCACATAGACGTGATATTCTTAGAATGAGTTCCTGTCCATTTGTTGAGTCAACCGCATACACTTCATTGGCTTCACCTTTTGTGATCCGGTGTTTGCTGGCAATCGATGACCCAACAGCCCTTTGGACGGCACTACCGATAACGCCCTGAGGCGTGCTAAAGAATCTCACGTGCTTAGCACGGGACTTTTTTACCAACTCCAAGCCGATAGGGCTTAAGAGGAAGTTCGCCGCTCTGCGTATCGTTCGCCGCCAATTCACCAAGGGCTCTTCTCGCTCCTCTGTGGTGCGTCCACCTGCCTGACTTCGGATCTGTCCGGCCGGCGCCCGCTCAGACCTGTCGTCGGATTTCGGCGTTGAAGCCTCGAAGGCAAGCATAAAAGAGGCGACCCGTGTCGCCGCATCGCGGCGCACCATCGGTCGGAGTCGCATTTTTATACGTCGCTTGCGTCCCGTACTGTGCCTGCGAGGTCCGCCTGCGTCGCTCCCCGAATCTCTAGCCGAATGACTTTTGGGAAACAGTACACCATGCCACGGACATTTCTCTGATTCCGCGACCTCAAGGCATTTATTCCATCGGTGCTTGCCAAACATTCTTCATGGATTCCTATCCTTGATAAAAACCAGGTATTCACTCAGCCAGGGCGCGGGGCCAAGAAAGCTCGAATGCAAAAAGCACTGTCGTTTATCAAAGTAGGCAATCACGAAATCTCGTGGTAGCATGCATCGGGAATAGGTACGGTTAGCGATCCACTGGTCGATCATCCAATCGCTCACACACTTCTCCGAAATGATGTCAAACACAATCCAAGCGCCCGGCCGGGCGACGCGGATCATTTCGCTAAAATACTGAAAGGTTACAGCGAATGGCAGATAGACAAAAACCTTGTGGGCGTGGACTAAGTCCACAGACCCGGAAGACGTACCGCGCAAGGTCGTCCCATCCGCAACACGCGCCGTTACCCGATAAGTCCGGGATAACCAATCAGACCACTCTCGGTCCGTTTCGTATATTTCGTATGAGCAAGGCGCACACGAGCGTTGTGCCTTTTCAAGGTATCGTCCCGTACCGGGGCCAATCTCGCAAACACTCTGGATTTTTGGACCAAGTATGCCAAGTCCTACCATCTGATCAATGGTCGATTGGGTCGCTCCTGGCACATGGAACTTTTGGTCGATGTAGTCCCCAACTGACAATCCCGCTTTCCTTGCCCCGTCACGCGTCTCCTTAAATGGAACATAGGACCTGATGTGATCCCTTTCGCCAGGCCGCAGGAGCTGGAAACCTGCATGGCTTAGCAGGTTATTGAGTTCCCTTCGGATTGCGCCCAGCGGTACAAACACAATGCCTCTACTTCTTAAGCAGGACAAATTTAGGAACTAAATTGACACTCACTGTTCGACATAATAGACGAATGAGGTGGGTATTCTGGTTACGTCCATCTCATGCGGAAAAAGAATAAAAAGAGCCTCGTCCATAGGCTCCGCCTAGGAAATACCCGATGTTCCCACGGGAGGTAATACCACTAATCGATCTTCCCGCGCGGGCTTGATTTCCTGATGGACGACTTTCGGAAAACAATGAACGATGCCGCCCACACCCTCTTCCGAACCGACATAGATGGTCGTAGCCTGCTCCCACCGGTCAAATTCCGTTTGCGTGTCGTACCTGTAAACCAAGAAAGACGGCTGGAAGATACCTTTGACCATATTGAGGTTAAGCTCAAATGTGCAGCAGTAGACCTCACCCGCCTCGAGCGTAAAATTGCCGAGGCCCAGCCGTTCTGTGGAAGTATTGAAGACATCTTTGTGGTTCTCGCTGGTTATGTACAGGGAGAGTGACAACTTGCTGCAGCGGGTGCGGGCGCTAACTTCAACATCCACCCATGCCCTTTCACCGGATTGAAATCGAGCGCACTCGCCAAACTGATTACGAACCTTGACACTTGAAATGGCGGCTTGACGGGCATTCTCCCCATCAACGTGACTCGTATGGGACCGGCCCAAATAGAGCGAAATGACTTCCTCAACGGGACCAATTGCGATTGCCCGTCCGTGGTCTAGGAGTAAGGCCCGTTGGCAGAACTCGGCGATTGTTCTCAGGTTGTGGGAGACAAACAAAACCGTAGCACCGCTGCGAATTACTTCCTTCATTCGCTCCACGCATTTTCGCTGAAATACGTAATCGCCGACGCTCAAAACTTCGTCCACAAGCAAAACATCCGGATTGACGTGGCATGCAACTGCAAAACCGAGCCGCGCAAACATGCCTGAGGAATATCTCTTGACCGGAGTATCGATAAACTCTGCAAGCCCGGAAAATTCGACGATATCCTCAAACTTGGCGGATACCTCTTGCCGAGTCATGCCCAAAATGGTTCCATACAGGTAGATATTTTCTCGCCCTGTCAGATCCTGGTGGAAACCCGCCGCCAGCTCGATCAGCGCCGAAAGTCTACCGCTGACCTGAAACTTCCCGCGACTCGGCTTCATGATTCGGCTCAAGAGCTTCAACATGGTGCTCTTCCCTGCCCCGTTGTGCCCGATGATGCCAAACGCCTCGCCCTCCCTCACTTCAAACGAGATGTCCTGCAAAGCCCAGAATTCCCGCTTGTCGGTCTGGCTAAGTTCCTGCTGCCGGAACATCCTTCCGGTTATGGCGGGGATCAAATCGCGGAGCGAATTGTATACCTCCCCTTTGCGAAACTTTTTGTATACGTGCTCCATCTGGAGCGCGACGTTTGACATTAGGCCATCCCCTTAGATGCTCTCGGCAAAGCCCGGCTCCAAATGCTTAAAGAAAACGTACCCGCCCAGCAAAGCCGCCATGCCGAAGGCGAAGCTGTATCCCAGCCAGCGAAGGTCCGGCGGCTGGTGAAACGCTATACATGAGCTGAGCCCCTCCAGACCTGGAGCAACCGGATTGAGCAACAGCCATTTTCCCTTTGCGCCCAACATGCGGACATCGTAGAAGACCGGTGTAAAAAAGATCCCGAAGGTCAGCATCACTTCAACAATATATTTTACGTCGCGGAAAAAAATGCTTGCGGCGGAGACAATCATTCCCAGGCCGATAGCAAGGATCACGATCGATGCAACCAACACAGGAATCCAGAGAAGGTAGAGACTCCATCCGACGCGAAAAACCAAAAGTAGAACAATCAGCGCCCCTGAGGCCACGAAGAAATCGAACAGGCTGGCCATCACTGCCGCCATGGGAAAGATTTCCTTAGGAAAGTAAATCTTCGTCACAAGGTTCTGGTTTCCGACGAGGCTGTTGCAAGCAAACCTTATGCTGGAAACCAAAAAAGCCCAGGGGATAGATTTCACTGCCACGTCGATGATATCCGCCGTCTCGATGTGATGTCCCGATGTGAAGGCGTACGCATAACGGACCACGACTCCTGATAGAACAATCAGAACAGGCATCAGGATTGCCCAAAGAAACCCCATCACTGATTGCTTATACCGCACCTTGATGTCGCGGTAGGTGAGCATATAGAGTAATTCGCGATATTTGAGTAACTCCCTTAAAGTTTCTGCCATAGATTCAAACACTCTGCGTTTTCATGAGTGGCCGGCCACGTGGACCCTCAGTGCGTCTCGTGCGTTCCTTGGGCGGCCCTATCGTCCCAAAATCCCGCGAAGATTTTTCCCGGGTTAATTAAATCGCCGGTATACCGGCTTTACTGGTCTTCCTTTCAAGTATTTGCCCACTCCTTCATCCAAAGCTTTTCGGTAGATGACGTGCGCCTCGCACACCGCCTCAGCAGTTTTGTTGATATCCGCATCGCTGTGAGAATAACTGACAACGAAGGAAGGACCCAGGACACCGCGGCGGATCAATTCCTGCATAAACAAGGCGCGGAACGCCTGCGATCGCTTACCCTCCTGGTCGCACGTCGCAAACACCAGATTGCACGGCCGGCCGCTCACCTCGAAAAATCCCTCAAGGCGGTTCTCGGCAATCGACTTATTTACCAAAGCGCGCAACTTTTCCCCTTGTGCCCAAAGAAACTCCACGACATTCTGCTCTCGCATAATCCGCAGCGTTTCCAGCGACGCTGCAAGAGCATGGTTCTCCGCGCCGTGCGTGGTAGAAAGCAGGAAGACCCGCGGCTGGTCATGTTCCAGGCCGCCCAAGCGCATGATTTCACGCCTTCCAGCCAGCGCCGAAATGGCAAATCCGTTTCCCATGGCTTTTCCGAAAGTTGACAAGTGCGGTATAACACCGTGGAACTTCTGCGCTCCACCCAAGTGCCAGCGAAAACCTGTAATCATCTCGTCGAAAATCAGGATGGCGCCGCGTTGCTCGCAAAGCTCCTTCACCTGCCTCAGATACCCCTCAGCGGGCGGAACACCTGCCTCCGCTTCCATCAGAACGCAGGCAATCTGGTTTGGGTACTGGTCGAAAAGCGCAACCAGGCTTGCCAGGTTGTTATATTGAAATTTCAAAGTCAGATCGATGATAGCCTGCGGAATTCCCGCGTTTACCTCGGTCGTGCCGATAAACCAGTCATCGACTGAGAAGAACGAGTGGTCGCCGCAAATGGCGATCAGGTCTCGCCCCGTGTGCGCCCTCGCCAGTTTGACCGCTGCGGTCGTTACGTCAGACCCGTTCTTGGCAAACTTCACCATGTCAGCTCCGTCGACGACTTCAAGAAAGACCTCGGCAAGATCGACCTCGATCTTCGCGGGGCGCGTGAAGTTGACGCCCCTTTGCATTTCGCGATAAGCCGCTTCCACCACCGGCTCATAGCCATGTCCCAGCGTGACCGCGCGTAATCCCATCCCATATTCGATGAATTCGTTCCCATCCAGGTCCCACACATGGCAGCCTTTTCCGCGGACGATGAAACCCGGGGACTCTTCAGGGTATTGGTCGTCACCCTTTGCGTAGGTATGGGCTCCGCCGGGAATAAGATTATGGGCCTTCGGCTGAAGGGCGCGTGACTTGGAGTAGTCCTTCGGGGAGGGACCCACAGTGGCCTGTCTGCCTTTCTCGTTTTCGACTTTAATCATGTCCCGTTCCTTTATGAAGTGGCTGTTTGCAGCACGATCTTCCGTGCATGGAATGCCTCCGCCAGACCGCTCGGGGAATTCGACTCCATGCCACGAATGCGCATCAATCCAAGGAAGGTAGCCCGGTCGAACCACCGCTTTGACCGCTGGGAGCCAAAAGCCTCAAACAGACAATCGACCTTCCGCTCGCCAAGCGAACCTTCCAGCGGTACATAGAAATTCGGCCGGCCCAAGTCACCATCGTACTTCGGAATCTCGTACTCCAAAATGAAGTGGTTCCGGAAGGTATTCCAGGTCAGATCGGAGAGCAAACGGTGGTCCTGATGGGCGTCACCCTGCCAATGCGTAAACACCAGGTCAGGATTCACCCGGCCCTTCAATTCTTCGAAGCATTCTTTCACTTCGCTGCCGTTGTATGGCAGGAATCCGTCGCGGAAGGATTTCAGCACAACCTCTTTATCGGAGCCGGCGGTAAAGAGCTCCGCGCCCTTCATAGCTTCCTGCCCACGCACTCCCGAGGCGGTGAAAACCACCCAGTAAAACTTTACGCGGGGCAGAGTTTTCTGGAGCAGGAGCAAGGTGCCGCCGCACCCGATCTCGATGTCATCGGCGTGGGCGCCCAGGCAGAGTACAACACTTTGATTCGCATCCTTACTTGAAAGGATGAGCCCCATTACGCCACAACTCGCGTTGTGGATTTTCCATTCTTCCAGATGCACCAAGGGGCCTCGCCGCTGGCCTCGAGCTCGTCGAGGATCTGCTTGTCGCGAAAAGTATCCATGCACTGCCAGAATCCTCTGTAGCGTTTCGACCAGACCTTACCCTCGGCGATCAACCGGCGGAAGGGCTCGTAGACCAGCTCCTCCTTGGGCTTGATGTAGCGGAAAACCTCCCTCCGCAGGACGAAGTAACCTCCGTTCACCCAGATGTCCGACTCTTTCATCGTCTTGATCGCCCGGACACAGCCATCCTCACCCATATGAACGGTGTCCAGGCTGCTGGTGCGAGGTTGCACGGACAGAAATGCCGCGATGCCGTCGCGCCGGCCGAATTCCTCAACCAACTCAGGAAGAGGGTAATCGGTCAGGCCGTCGCTGTAATTCGCGAGAAAAACCTCATCCTTCCCGATATGGGGCTCAACCAGCCGTAACCGGTCGGCGATGGTGGAATTCAACCCGGTATCGACAAACGTTATGGTCCAATCGTCGATGTCGCGCTGGGTAAAATCGAGTTTTCGGCCGCCTTGCGAAAAGACAAAATCATTAGACACAGATTCTTCGTATTGGAGAAAATAATCCTTGATGCTGTTGGCCTTGTATCCAAGACAGAGGATGAAGTCCTTGTGGCCGAAATGGGCGTAATACTTCATGACATGCCACAAGACCGGGCGCGAACCAATCGTCACCATGGGTTTCGGAACGTCCTCCGAATATCCCCGCAACCGCATCCCTGCTCCGCCGCAGAATAATACGACCTTCATACTCCCCCCCTTACGCTGCCCTTTCAACTTATCATCAACCAGCCGGTAGCCACGGTCAGTGCACCTCTGACCGTGGGTTCTTCCTTCGATACCAAACCACCGTTGGCTTATCCCCGCAACAGCTAACAACGGTCGATATACAAAATGTTGAAAAAGCCCGCGGTCAAGAAAGCATTGACCGTGGCTACCGTTCAACGTCCCGCCTGGAGCGTTGGCGTCAAGGCAGGCTGGGTGTATTGCAATTCCGTGCCATCCTGATAAAGCGCAATGGCCTCCGCGGGTAGGTGGGCGAGATCCGTCCCACGAAGGTAATCGCCCATGGTCGTCCCCGTACAAGCCGAATCAATGTTGGGAGCTCCCTTCCGCCCCAGCACATCATCCCGATGGACGGTTCGAAAATCGATGCTGTAGCGGATCAGATTTGTGGTGTTGGGGACGGTGGAATGAAGCTGTGCGGCCGAGAACAAATATGCGCCTCCCACTTTGCAAACCAAGCGGATCTGCGGATCAAGCTCCACAGGCTCCTCAGGGCGTGGCTGAACCCGCGTGTCGGTCTTGACGTGTTGGGCGGCATTGCTCCGGCTTTCCAGATTCCACTTGTGATAATTGTACTCGCTGGAGCCGTTCTTCAAGGGATTATCCCAGTACTTGGGATGAATCGCCATGCTGTTGTCCGGGGAAATATCAAAAATGGGCATCCACCAATTAATCTGGCAGAAGGGCGCCGAATACCAAGTGTCACGATGCGGATGAAAGGCGTAGGCGATTCCCGATTTCAGGTAATCGCCCGGAAAGGCCGTGCGCATGCGCGGCACATCAAAGTAGGTCTCCTCAAGATTACATCCTGACTCCCTTAACATTCCGCGGACGAGATCTTTGGACTTCGGGTGATGGATGAATTTGGGCTTCAAGACGGAAAGAATTCGTGCGCTTTCCTCCGCGGGCAACTTCTCATGGACGGTTTGCGGATCGAGCGACCCGAATGCTTCCCTGATCAGCTCTTTTGCCAATTCGCACAGTTGCAAAGCGCTGGGGGAGGGAGGAGAGAACGCAAAAATGGATCCGGCGTAAATCTCCTTCCGCCTCTCATCATCCGTCATCACGGAATCCACAAAAATATTCATTGGGCACCTCCCTCTCTCACCGATTTCCCAGGCAGGCCTGACGCTGAGGAATCCGGTTCGAATGCCTGAGCGCTTCCGGTTCTAAACAACGGCGACCTTGGGGATGGGTACAACAAATTTGCCACCCCACTCGCGGATATATTGCAACTGACTCACAATCTCGTTTTTCAAGTTCCAAGGCAGAATCAAAACATAGTCCGGACGGGTCTCGCGAATCCGGTCCGGGTGATAAATCGGAATGTGCGTGCCAGGAAGAAAACGGCCTTGCTTGTAAGGGCTACGGTCCACCGTGTAGGAAATCAGATCCTTGCCAATCCCGCAGTAATGCAGCAGTGTGGCGCTCTTGCCCGGAGCCCCGTAGCCAGCGACGCCCTTGCCCTCTCGCGCTGCCGTCATTAAGAACTCAACCAGCGCAAATTTTGTGGTTTGAACTTGACGCGCAAAACTTTCATAACCCCCGGCAGAGCCCAATCCTGCCTTCTTCTCTTCTGCCACGACCCTTTCCACGCTGCCTTTGACCTCATGTGCGTTGCCTTCCGCCCGGCAGGCAAAAACGCGAAGAGAACCACCGTGCGACGGCAACTCTTCCACATCAAACGCCCTCATGCCATGGGCCTTCAGAATCTTTACCGTCGTCAGCATTGAGAAATATGAAAAATGCTCGTGGTAGATGGTATCGAACTCGTTGTGTTCAATGAGGCGAAGCAGGTGCGGAAACTCCAGCGTCAGGACGCCATCGGGTTTTAGCAGAGCCTTGAGGCCTTCCACAAAGTCATTTAAGTCCGGGACCTGAGCCAGGACGTTGTTTCCCAGAACCACGTCGGCGCTGCGTCCCTCTGCCACGAGAGTTTTCGCAAGTTCTGTCCCGAAGAAACGGACCAGCGTCGGCACGCCTTTCTCAACCGCCACTTTAGCCACATTCGCGGCAGGTTCAATGCCCAGAACCGGCACGCCCTCCC
>JASHSC010000466.1 GCA_030036915.1 Terriglobia bacterium | reverse complement strand
CTGGCCTTCCTGAGTTACGTTTTTCCCTTCAAGTATCATAAGGAGGATGCGAACGGGGCGGCCGAACTCACGCAAGCGCAGACTAACGCCCAGCACGGGTTGGAATTGGTCCAGAAACTGCAAAAGCCCGCTAGCGTCTCACAAGATGCTTACGATACATACGTCAAATCCAAGCGCGCGCTCTTCAATGGCACGATAGGGTTCGTGACACTCCAGCAAAGCAATTATCCCGACGCAATCAAGTATCTGAAACAGGCGAAGCAGGACAATCCGAGCGATGTTTACACCATCTATCGCCTGGCGCTTGCTTACCTGTTGTCCACGCCCCCCGATGACGATAACGGCATCTGGTATTATGCACACGCCCTGGCTTTGGCGAAAGCCGCAAAGGATCCCAATGTGCCTGACTGGGAGAAATACCTTAACCAGACCTATTTGGCCTATCACGGGACTGATACGGGGCTTTCCGACATCGAGACGCAGGCCGCAACACAGACAGATCCACCCGCCGGCTTTACGGTTGGCAAGGTACAACCACCGCCGGCCAAGACCGGAAACAACACCGTGGATGCGTTCAACGACCTGACTTATCCGCTAAAATTGGGAGGCGTGACAGCCCAGAAGCAATGGGACGCTATCAAAGGCCAACCCATTTCAAATTTTGGCGGTACAGTAGAGAGTGTTGAGAAGGGCGATGATCCCAATACCTACCTCCTTCATATTGCGGTGTTGCCCGATACGAAGTCGTCGGATGGTTTTGACATCGTGCTGAAGGATTCCACCCAACCGAACGTCAAGAACCTGGCGAAGGATGACTCGGTGCTCTTCAAAGGGACATTGGACTCCTACGTCGCGACTCCGAATATGGTACTAACCCTCGTGGGTGAGGTTTCTTCCGACCTTCCGGATAGACCTCCTGCCAAAGGGCGGCCCGCTCATCACGGCTCGGGCAAATAACCTTTCCGGGGCGCCTGCATGGCGCCCCGCCTCCGTTCCTCTCACGGCGATGCCGAGTAATTCAAATTAAAGTGAGGATTGGTAGTTGTAGCGGGGGCGTCCTGCCCGCGCCATTTGCGGGGCAAGATGCTCCCGAGACGGCGGGCAAGATACCCGCGCTACAGTTCACGCTGTCATTTAGTTTTGGAATTCTCAGTAAGTCATCGACGGCTCGTGAAAGCCGGTTTCGAGGCACTGTCGGGCGTGTATGGGTAGGCCGCTATTTCAGCGGCGGGCGCGGCGCTTGGGGCGATGGTCAAGGCCCAGGTCTTCCACCTTGCGGCTGAGGGTATTGCGATGGATGCCGAGGGCCGCGGCGGTTTTGGAATGGTTGCCGTTATTCCTCTCCAGCATCTTCTTAATAAATCGCTTCTCAAATTCTGAAACCGCATCGAGATAAAGTATGCCGTGCTCAATCATTTGATTCACAAGGGATTCAAGTTGGTCTTTCACAGCAAAGCTCCGGTCAATCAAAAATGCCAATCTAGCCGCTCAGGGTTTAGCCATTCCCTTGTCATGCTGAATCAGCGCGTCGTGAAATTTGTTAAACCCCAGATGGAACTGGGCACGCAAACTTTGGGGCATCACGAGAGCAATCACGCGCGCTCCGGTGGTCACATAGGGCGCAAGCTTTGATTGCTGCACGGTGTCGGGCTTGATGGCGAAGGCCAACATGGCCATCAGCAGAATGGCATCAATCAAAACCCCGCGCACCAAGCCGAAGACTCCGCCCAGAAATCGGTCAAACCACTGAATGCCCACAGTCTTAATCAGCTTGTGCGCCAACAACGCCAGCAGCCAGCCCAGGAGGGACGTCCCGAGAAATAGGACCAGAAACCCCAGCCCCAGGGCCACCTCATGCGACTTGGAGATGTCCTCAAACCAGAGCGCCGCGCGCTGATACCAGAGGGCCGCCGCAATCAAGCCAATCAGCACCGACGCCAGGGAGATGATTTCCTGAACGAAACCCTTCAGCATGGCCGAGATAACGGAGGCCAGGACAATTGCCGCAAGAATGCAGTCCAGCCAGTTCCATTCGGCCATGATGCGTTCGCAATCTACTGCGGGCTCACCTCACTAAGAGAAACTCCTGTCAGCAAACGGTATGCCTCTCGGTACTTCTCCGTGGTTTTTTCCACCACCTCAGCAGGCAAGGGCGGCGGAGGAGGCTGCTTGTTCCAGTGCAGGGACTCCAGGTAGTCGCGAACGAACTGCTTGTCAAACGAAGGCTGCGATTTTCCGGCAGCATACTCGCTGGCCGGCCAGAATCGTGACGAGTCAGGGGTCAGTACCTCGTCAATCAGAATGGGCTCATTATCCTTCAATCCCCATTCGAATTTCGTGTCCGCAATAATTATGCCCCGGCTCGCGGCGAACTCCCGCCCTTTGCGGTAAAGGTCCAGGCTCATATCGCGCAGCGTTGCCGCGGCGTCCCTTCCGATGCGCTCCACCATTCCTTCCCAGGTGATGTTCTCATCGTGGCCAGTCTGCGCTTTGGTGGCCGGCGTAAAGATGGGATCCTCCAGGCGCGATGCTTCCTGCAAGCCGGCGGGGAGTTTGATGCCGCAGACGCTTCCTGTGGATTGATAGTCCTTCCACCCCGAGCCCACCAGGTACCCGCGCACGACGCATTCAATCGGAAAAGGCTTGGTTTTGTGAACCAGCAACGAGCGCCCTTGCAATTGGTCGGCGAAGGCGCGCAGCTCCTGGGGATATTCGGCCACGCGCGCGGTAATGAAATGATGGCGAATCTCCCCCTTCACGCGGTTAAACCAGAAGCAGGAAAGCTGTGTGAGCACCCGGCCCTTGTCCGGAATCCCTTCGTTCATCACCACGTCAAACGCCGAAAGTCGGTCGGTGGCGACGATCAGCAGTTTATCGCCCAGCTCGTAGACGTCGCGCACCTTTCCGCGTGAAAAAAGCTTGACGCCGGTCAGGTTGGATTGAAGAAGTACACTTTGTCGAGTGGAAACCATAGATGTTGGCTCAGCGGACGGATATTCTAAAGCAATGCGGAATGATGTCAATCAAAAAAGGGCGAGGGAAATTTTCCTGCGTACCACTTCATGCAGCGTCTGAGCAAACTAGCCGCACAATACTTGGAGTTGCTCGCACCCGCATGAAATGCGGCTGCGGACGAGGTGAAAAAATCGCCCATCCGGTGGCGGGCGCTCAGGCAACGGCGCCGACGGGCTCCGGAACCAGCGCGTCAAACCGCACGGAAACCAGCTTGGAGACGCCCGGCTCCTCCATGGTGACGCCGTACATCACCTTGGCGATCTCCATGGTGCGCTTGTTGTGCGTAATCAGGATGAACTGCGTGTGGCGGCTCATCTGCTGAATCATGCGGGTGAAGCGCTCGATGTTGGTTTCATCCAGCGGCGCGTCAACCTCGTCGAGCACGCAGAAGGGGCTGGGCGTGTAACGGAAGATGGCGATGAGCAGCGCCAGCGCGGCCAAGGCTTTCTCGCCGCCGGAGAGCAAAAGCACGTTCTGCAATTTCTTCCCGTGCGGTTGCGCCGCCAAGTCGATTCCGCTGTCGGGGTCGTTCTCATCGGCCAGGCGCATTTCTCCAATGCCGCCGCCAAAGAGCACTTTGAAGGATTCCGCGAAGTAGGCGTTGATGGCCTTGAATGCTTCGAGAAATTGCTGTCTCGATACCTGATCGATTTCGCGGATGGCCTGCGCGGTGTCCTCAATGGAAGCGAGTAGGTCCTGCCGCTGTGTGTTGAGAAACTCGAACCGCTCCTCCGCTTCCTGGAGCTCTTCGAGAGCCATCATGTTCACGGGCCCCAGGTTTTCGATGCGCGCCTTCAGTTGGCGCAACTCTTCTTCCACCACTTGCAGGGCTTCACCGGCCAGCACCGCTTCCGGCGCCAACTCCGCCAGGAGTGCTGCGGGGTCCGCGTTCAATTCATCGCGGCATTGCTGCGAATGGTGCGTGAAGTCGGATTCGGCGCGCGCCATCGCCACTTCCGTCTCTGAGCGCTTTTCGCGCCGGGCATCGAGTTCCGTCCGCGCCAGATCCACGCGCGGGCCCAGAGCGTCCCGTTCGGTGCGGAGTGCGCGGGATTCCTCCTCCAGTTCGTGCAACTCCACGCGCGCGGCGGCCAGTTCCACTTGAAGTTGTTCCAATCGCGCCTGGTGCGCTTCACTCTCCTGCGCCAGCCGGGTGCGTTCCTGCTGCCAGGCTTCCACCTGTTGCGCGAGCCGGGTAAGGCGATTCTGGAGATCTTGCGCCGCCGCCAGCAGCCGCGCCGCCTCCGCCTCCGCTGCCCGAGTCCTTTCCTCGAGCGCCCGGGCCGCGGATTGCGCGTCCGCAATCTCCTGCGCCAGTCGGTCCAGCTCGACGCGGATCTCGCGCCCTTTCTGGGTCGCCACGGCAATGGCCTCTTCACGCTGGGTTTTGGTGATTCCCGCGGCTTCCAGATCCGCGCGCAGGCTGGCGAGGCGCTCATCCACGCTGGAGCGCTCCCGCACCAGCACGGCCGCCTCCGCAATCAGCGCCTCGAGTTGCTGGCGCGTACGGTCACAACTCTCGCGCGTCTGGCGGAGTTTCTCGTCGGCCACCACTGCTTTCTTCTCGGCCTCCATTTTGCTGCCGGACAGATTCTTGAGTTGCCCGTCCAGCCACTTTGCCTCGGCTTCGGCAACCGCCTGCGCCGCCTCACTCGATTTGATCTGCGTCTCAAGCTCCGCGGTACGCCGCTCCAGTTCGCGAAAATCACGCCGCAGAGCCAGTGGCCCGGCGCTCGAGCCCTTGCCGCCTGAAACCATGCGATGGTGGTAATGCGCGCCCGAAGCCGTCAGGAAATGGCAATCCGGATAGACGCCCGCCAGCCGTTCCGCGGCGGCGTCATCCTCCACCACGTAGGCGTTGGTGAGCGCGGGCAGCACCACGTCACCATTCAAGCCTAGCTTGGATTCAAATCGCACGTAATCCCGCACCGGGGCCACGACTCCGGGCTCGTTCGGCACCGGTGAGTCACCATTTCCGTGAGAGTGCCCGTTGGAAGCCAGTTGCGTAACGAAGAAGGTGGAGCGGCCCGTGCCCTCGCTCTGCAACAAGGCGATTCCCGAACGTGCCTGCGCGTGCTGCTCCACCACCACGCATTCCAGCTCCTGCTTCAGAAATTCCTCCACCACTTCTTCGTAACCCGTAGAGACTTCCACAAAGTCCGCGAGAAGGCCCATGGGATGAAACGCGTGGCCATTCATCGGAATCTCGCCGGAAAGCAGGCGGCGCACGCTCTCGGTGCTGTAAGCGTGCCGGGCAAGAGATTGCTCCAGCGCTTCCTTGCGCGCCGCGCTGCCGGAATATTCGCGGCGCAGGCCTTCAAGGTGGGAGCGCAGCGAAAGCTCGTGGTTGCGGGCCTGTTCCAGGTCGCGAGTGGTCTGAGCAACGGATTCGGCAAGCTCCGCGAGCGTGCTGGTTTCGCGTCGATGGTCGGTGAGGTAAGACTCGAGTTCGGCCGCAAGGCGCGCGTGTTCCGCCTCGATGCGCAATTTTTCAGCATCTGTGCGGGCCGCCTGACGGTCCACGGCCAAGCCCGCCTCTTCCGCCTGCACAAGTTGGTTGCGCAGTTCCGCAGCATGACCGACCGCAGCCAGCAGTGACTGGCGGCAGGCTTCCACGTCCTGTTCGGCGGCGCCGAGTTGGAAGTTCAAGTTCTCCTGTCGCGCTAAATGTTGGGCCAGCGTCTCCTTCGCAACGGCGAATTCCTGCCACAATTTCTCCGCCTGTAGAGCATGCTCCACCGTCTGCTGCTCGATGGCGGCGCGCTGGGTTTGGAGGTCGGTGCTTTCCACCGCGGCTTCCTGGGCGCGCGTCTCCAGGTTTCCGCTTTGCTGCTTCACCTGTTCAAGGCGCGAGAGCAGGCGTTCCTGCTCCAGATCGCCCTGGGAAAGGCGCTCGCGGCACTGGATGAGCTGGTCCTCCAGTTCCTCATAGTGCACCGTGGCGCGCTTTTGCTGCTGCTCGATGGCCTCCAATTCCTGCGCCGCTGCCAGACACGATTCCTGCGCCTGGGCCAGTTCTCCTTTCAGCCTTTGAAACTCCGCCTCCAGAGCCTTCAAGCGCGATGTGAGGACGTTCTTCAACCGGCCGCGCAATTCGTCGTGAAGCTCGCGATAGCGCCGCGCCTTTGACGCCTGCCGCTTCAGCGAGTTCACCTGCTTCACGACCTCTTCCAGAATGTCGGTGATCCTGGCCATATTCGCGCGTGACGATTCCAGCTTGGCTTCCGCCAGGCGCTTGCGGGTTTTAAATTTCGAGACCCCAGCAGCTTCTTCCAGAATCAATCGCCGGTCAGATGGCTTCGAGCTGAGGATCTGCCCGATTCGGCCCTGCTCAATGATGGCGTAGGATTCCGGACCCAGGCCCGTGCCCATGAAAAGGTCCTGAATGTCGCGCAGGCGGCAGATTTCGCCGTTGATCAGGTACTCGCTCTCGCCCGAGCGAAACAGTCGGCGAGTCACCGTGATTTCACCGGAGCGATGAAAAACCTTGTGCGGCTTTGACCCATTGCCATTTCCATTTCCGTAGCCATTGCCGTTGCCCGGAGCTTCGAGCGGAAATTCCGCGCGCTCCTCCGTGGTGAGCTCCGCTGCCTCAGTCTCCGGCGCTTCTTCCGGAGTTTCCGCCTCGTTGTATTCGGGATCGATGAGGGTCATGCTGACTTCCGCCATTCCGGTCGGAAGGCGTGTGCCCGTCCCGTTGAAGATGACGTCCGCCATGCGTTCGCCGCGCAGCAGTCGCGCGCTCTGCTCACCCAATACCCAGGTGATGGCGTCAGAAAGGTTGGACTTTCCGCAGCCATTCGGTCCCACGACCGCGGCAACGCCATCGGCAAACTCCAGTCGCGAGCGGTCTGCGAAGGATTTGAACCCCAGCAGTTCGAGTTTTTTCAGCTTATACAAAGGGCACCTTTATCCACTTTGGATTTCGGATTGGAGAACGAGGAAAGGAAAGAGAGAAAGTCAGCGCGTCGTGTCTTGAATCCAAAGTCCAAAGTAATTGGATTTCGTCCAAACTCCCACCTTGGCGCACGAATGAGGCCTGGCAGCCTGGCGCGACGATCCCTCACCAGATGTGTACCACACCCCGTGAGGCTTGTAAAGGGAAAACCACAATATTCGGGGGTTTAATAGGGAGTTAACCCCAATATCTAGTGGGGCTTAGCCGGAAGCCATGACAAAGGTTTGCAAGGGGTTCCCGAAATTAGCAACCAAAATCCGAATGCATCGTGGGGATTAACCGCCAGCAGCTTTCACAAGATGGGCATCCATCCATTCCAGGATCAGCTTTCTCATCACGGGAAGTTCCTGATGCGGGCACTCAAACAATTCGATGTGGCAGTCCTCGGCTTTTCCGTACTTCTGATAAAGAGGATAGAGGTAGCCGCGGATTTTCAGGACGCCGGCGGGTGGGGTGAGCTCATCCAGCCGGCCGTTGACGCTCAGATGCGCGCGCGGCACGATAAGTTCGTTGATTTGCGCGGTTTGGAAGTGCTTGAGCAAGGAGGGCACGTAATAGTAAATCCCATGGTGGTTGAGATTGTGGAGTTTGATGAGCTCCTCAAAATCCGTAAGGCAGCAGACGTCCAGGCACAGCCGCACGCGCGGGTCGAGCGCCGCCAGCCACCACGCTTTGGTTGATCCCATGGACATTCCCAGCACGCCCAGCCGTCCGGCGTCCACCTCCGGGCGGGCGGCGAGGTAATCCATGGCGCGGAATTCATCGAACATCATCATTCCGTAGAGCACGCGCCCGTTCCAGATCATTTCCTTGAAAGTGGACTCCTCGCCCACCTGGCCATTCTCATCATGCTTGCGCTCGCCGAAGCACCAACTGTCAATGGCCAGCGTCACCAGCCCTTTTTCCGCGCAGACCGGAGCATAAGCAGGTTGCACGCTGACGCCCGTCAGGAGTTGTTCTTTACCCAGATCGTACATTCCCGCGTGCCAGTGGATAAAAAGGAGCCCGGGCGCGCGCTCGGGGCGCTTGTCGGGAATCAGCAGCAGGGCGGGAACCGGCTCGACGCCGTTCAGGTCAAGCACCAGCCGCTCCAGCGTGTAGCCGTCGTGTTTCTCCGTCGCCAAGACCACGGCGGGGCCGGGCGTATGATTCCAGGGCAGGTCGCCCAGCAGGCTCCAAAGCTCTTTCCTTCGCCGGGCCTGAAATGCGGAGAACTCTTCAGAGGTTTTTTCGGATACAGGTTCGCCCGACACAGGCGTAGCTCCTCCCAGGGCAATCAACGCGGCGGATTGTTTCAAGAAATCGCGGCGGCCAGATTCCATCTCAGTGATCCTCGTGCGCGCCGAAGCATATCAGATTTCGGGTGCCGTGAATCAACGCTGCTGGT
>JASHSC010000465.1 GCA_030036915.1 Terriglobia bacterium | reverse complement strand
ATCGGGAAAGGACTTTTCCCCAGTGCCGGCCGCCAGGTGGAGAATCACCGCAACATTTTTCGTGGCGGAGTCGCAATCCTCGCGGGAAAGCAAGTTGCCCGTGAAGATGGCCGGACTCATTCCACTTGGCCCCCGCTTAGCAGTTGCTTCAATTCCCCCAAAATCGCTGGAAGGCCGGGTGAAGCAAACGAGATTGTAAAATCCACGCTCCATAAGGCTCGATACAACCCGCCGCCCGATAAATCCGGAGGCGCCGGTAATCAGGATGCGGTCCTCCGGCGAAACAATAAAGGGGTGCGGCTCGGTTTGATTTTCGGAGTTAACTTGTGCCATGGAATAAGGAAATCAGCGTAATCACCCTCTGGCGATTCAATTCGTCACGTTGCAAAATGCCGTGGTACTGGCATTGCCTCTCAGTGGGGAATCAACATACGCCGGAGCATTGGTGGTCCCGCCAAACGATTGCCTTGCTTTATGGGCGCGAAGGCGCAACCCGGGAACATGATCATTGCGCTCTGTTAACGGCACCGACTCGCGCACCGAGCCGTCTGCCATGAAGCCAACCGAGCGCCGCTTTCGAAACCAGGATGTCGCCTGACTTGCCGTCGCGAACCACGCACCGCGGAGCCTCAGGTTCTGAATTAATTCCCGGTATGGCGCGCTCCATTGCCTTTCCGGAGCGAGGCTCCGATCATGCCAATTGATGGTGAGGCAGCCTCCATACCGAGCGGCGTTCTCAACGACCTCCGACAACAAGGCGCGAGCATCGTTTGGAGAAAGGTTGAGATAATCCGGGTAGAACATCGCCGTGTCCATCACATGCAAAGGCAATTCGAGCAATTGGGTCGCATTGAGCGGCTTATATACCTGAGTTGTGCCCGCCTTGTATCCTGCCGTTTGGTTATAGCCGGCGGTGGAGTCGTATGTGGCTCCGGCTTCTTCCAAGGTTCGGGGCGACTGCCGGTCGAAATACAGCCAGTGCATGCGCACGCCGGTTTCCTGCGTTCTCGTGAGGCCCCTAATTTCATTCAGTTCTTCCAGCCCCCTGGAGGAATCCAGCCAAGCGTCGATACCGTGAAGCCCTACTTCGCAGCCTGCAGAAACCAAGCGCTGAATTGTCTCTTCCAAATCCCGAGCGCCATAGCCGGCGGCCCGAAAGTTTGGCGCTCGGCCATCCCGCTTGTTTCCCGGCCGGGCTTTGAAAGGAATGATGAAGAACGTTGACGCAAGGCCCCCTTCCAACTCGAGGTAGCGCTCTGCAAAATTGCTCCAGAAGTCCTTCACCAGACCCAGATAAACGAAGGGCAGCTTCAAAGCAGCGACCCAGTTGGAAAGCAGGTTACGAGCAGAGATCCTTCCGCGGATGAAATTGCGCACCGAGCCGAAAAGCGCCCGATAAAGAAACCCGACCATCGTTCGGTCCCATTGATGCCGGCGAACTAAAGGATGGTCAACATCGTGAGTGAGACAAACTATGAATTGATATCCTTCGGGGACAGGCGGAACTTCGAAAAGGGTCACGCCACAGCCGGTGATGAGATCCCGCAAGAATCCAATGTGCATTTCGAGCGCAGGGATTCGGGCATTGGCAATCGGCTGACCTTCTTCCAGCAGCCTCCGGACCTCACCGAACAGGTTATAGCCAATCCGGGCAACTATCCTCTCGCCCTCGCGACGCACAAATGCGGTGCAATTCCCCGACTCATCAACCGCAAGCAAATTGTTCTTTTCCTCCAGAAAGGTGATGGTATTCCCATAGGTTGGGAGCCAATCCTCCTGATACGAGAGCTTGCAGGGATGAGATTCTTGAGGGCCTGTCCGGAACCCACTCTTATCATCGTGCCGAGTTCTGGTGCCGGCGTAACAGATCAGAACTCGGGAAGCTGCTCCGGGGTCGCAATCTCCTGCGCAGAGAATAACGTCGTATTGTTGACCTACGCGGCAAAATTCCCAGGGAGTTTTGAACAGCTCAAAGAACTCGCGGATCACCTCATGGTCGGCAGAATCACCCACGACGCCAATCATGTTTTCGGGCTCCTAACTCGTCGCAGCTACAGGCGTCTCATGCGCCCGAAGCCACTCTTCAAACACCACGAGGCTGAACAGGACCTTGTGATTATCATGACGGCCGGAGGAATGCTGGTTAAACAGCTCGCGCACGGCATCAACACGCAGGTATTGATAGATCCTGGCGCCGGGATCGAGAAGGGTGTCGGTCATTTTGCTATCGATCGCGCCCCGGAACCATTCATCCACCACATTAACAGCAAAACCGCGCTTGGGCCGCTTCAAAATTTTCGCTTCGAGGAAGCTTTTGCAAACTTGCCGGTGGAGAAATTTTCTCGACCCTTTCCTTACCTTGAGGCTTGCGGGCAGCCGCTCCACGTATTCAACAATTTCCTTGTCCACAAACGGAACGCGAAGCTCAAGGCTATGAGCCATGGAAAGCTTGTCCGCGTACATGAGAAGTTCATCAGGAAGGGTCGACCGAACCTCGATAAACTGGAACCCCCCGAGTTCGTCGGTTTCGGACATGAGATCCGTCAAACTAGCCCAGCAGTCCAGAATGGCGTCGCCGGCATTGGCCTCCAGTGCGCCGTCCTGGAACAAGCGGTCGACTCCGTTTCCGGGAAGAAGGGACAATACATATTGATATCTTCGCATCCGCTCCGGTATGGCCAGCGAGTTGACTCCTCGCTTCAGCGTCTCATTTCGCGGCAAAGCCCCGATGGCTGAGGAAATGGGCGCACGCACCCACTTGGGCAGCCGCGCCCAATTTTGCCCGTAGCGAACCCCCAGGTGACGGCGATATCCGCCGAACAATTCATCCGGCCCCTGCCCGACCAGAGCAACCTTGACGTCTCGATGGGCGCGTTCACAGACGAAATACATGGGAACAATTGAAGAGGCCGCGATGGGTTCCTCTAAGCAGGAAACAATTTTCGGCAGCGTTTCTTCAAACGTTGAGCGGGAAATCGTTACTTCGGTGTGCTTCGATCCGAGCATGCGCGCGGTTTCCGCAGCGTCAGAGAGTTCGTCATCGGCGAAGGTCGATCCGTATCCCACCGTGTAAGTAGGCCAGGCACTTCCGTTGAGGTTCATCAGCGAAAGCAATAATCCGGAATCAATGCCCCCGCTGAGGAGCAAGCCCACTGGCACATCACTCATGAGCTGGCGCTTGATCGCACCTTTATAAAGCGCCAGGAGCTCTTCCCTGGCCTCCTCGACGGTCTTGGGTGGAGCAAAAGGCGTTGGCCGGAACCTGTACCAACGGCTGACTTCATAAGATCCGTTCTCAACGGTTAATTTGGTCCCCGGTGCGAGCTTGTGCACGCCTTTGAGGATCGTGTAGGGAGACGGAGTGTAGCGGTAACGCAAAAAGAGATTTAAGGATGTCGTGTCGATCTCCGCTCTGCCTCGCATCGTGGCGCATGCAGCCCGCATTTCTGAGCCAAAATAAAGATGATCGCCCTCAACCCGGTAATAAATTAGCTTGATTCCGAACGGATCGCGCGCGAGCACCAATCGCCGCTTTTGGACATCCCAAATGCCCAGCCCGAACATGCCGTTGAGCCGGTTGAGCACCTCATCGCCCCATTGTTTGTACCCGTGGATGATGACTTCGGTGTCAGAGCGGGTTCGAAAGACGTGGCCATGAGCTTCGAGTTCCTGCTTGAGTTCCGGGAAATTATAAATCTCACCATTAAAGACCACCCAGACAGACTCTTCCTTGTCCGACATGGGCTGATGGCCGCCCCCCAGATCGATAATGGAAAGCCGGCGGAAACCGAATCCGAGGGGGCCGTCAAAGTGATAGCCCTCATCGTCGGGTCCCCGATGAACCATAGTTCGGGTCATGGCCTCAAGGTCCACGCGCCGGACCGGTTCCATGCTTCGGAAGTTAAATTGTCCGCAGATGCCGCACATACGACTATCCTAGTCTAAGGTTTTGCTCCAGGGAATCCATCGATCAACAGAGAACAATTTTTTCGCGGTTTCGCGTTACCTTGCGAGTGGCATTCCGCGTATCCACAACGACCTGAGAGTGATCGACAATCATTTGGTAATCGTAGGCAGAGTGGTCGGTCGCGATGACGGCGCAGTCATGATTCGCGAGGCTTTCGCCCGTAAGGGCCAGGGATTGCATATAGGAGAAATCGTAATGCCGCGTTTTGTGAAGGGCGGGCGTATAGGGGTCATTGTATTGAACTCGTGCTCCCCGCTTGACCAACAAATCGATAATCTTAAGCGCGGGAGATTCGCGCGTGTCATCCACGTCCTTTTTGTACGCAACGCCCAGCACCAGCACCTTCGCTCCTCTTACACTTTTTTCAGAACGATTGAGCGCGTCCCCGATCGCATCCACAACCAGATAGGGCATATTGGTGTTGATTTCACCCGCCAATTCAATGAATCGAGTCGCAAAATCGAATTCGCGCGCTTTCCAGGAAAGATAAAACGGATCGAGGGGTATGCAATGGCCTCCCAGGCCCGGGCCCGGATAAAACGGCATGAAGCCGAAAGGCTTCGTGGAGGCCGCATCAATCACCTCCCAGATGTCCAGCCCCATGCGCAGGCAGAGCATTTTGAGCTCATTGACCAGGGCGATGTTGACGCACCGAAAGATGTTTTCGAGCAGCTTGGTCATTTCGGCTGCGCGTGTGGAACTGACGGTTATTACTTTCGGCACGATCTGGGAATAGAGATACTCCGCCGCGCGTCGGCTGGGAGGATTAACCCCTCCGATAATCTTTGGAATACTTCCCACGTTGAACTGCTTGTTTCCAGGATCCTCCCGCTCGGGAGAAAACGCCAGGAAGAAGTCTCCACCCGCATCCCCGCATCCTGCATCGCCGGTAAGGCAGCAGCGCAATCCGCTTCGCTCGAGAATGGGCAGCACGAGTTCTTCCGTCGTACCGGGGTAAGTCGTACTTTCCAACACAACCAGTTGTCCCTTCCGTAAATTTCCGCTGATGGAGAGAGCGGTTTGCTCCACGTAACTCAGGTCGGGCTCTTTCCGCTCATCCAGCGGCGTCGGCACACAAATCAGAACCGCATCGACACCCTGCAATTTGGAGAAATCGCTGGTGGCCACAAATTTGCGCGCATCAACGTGGCGCTTGATTTCACCCGCGGGGATGTGGCGGAGATAGCTCTGCCCCGCATTCAACTTTTCAACCTTGGCGGGATCGGTATCAAAACCCCAGACGGAATGTCCGAGGTCGGCATAACGTAGGATGAGGGGCAAACCTACGTACCCGCAGCCAATCACCCCGATGCGAAGATTCGGACCTTTGAAGAATTCCGGCAAACGCGTTTCAGTTCCCATGGACCCTCGGCGCCCGTTCAAGCTCTGTGGAATTTGAGGTAAAAGCGCGCCTGGTGCTCGGCTGTGCATCATTTTGGGCGGCAGATTGGCGCGACATCAGGAAGCAAAGACTGCGGAAAAGCTGGGACTGCGCCCACCGATGCATCGGGACATTGTCCCATCCCACCAAAAGCTGCCGGGCCCGATAAGACCCATCGGCTTTTTGCCAGCGTGAGATAATTTCCGTGACCACCTTTGATAAAACGCCCTCCAGCTCCGGATGGCGCTCGCGCAGGAGCACGGCGAGGTTGATGCACTCCGCGCAGTCGTACAGTTCGCGGCGATACACGGTCATTCGCGGCCGCTTGGAAAAGGGCTTCGGAAGGCCGTCCTCGTCAAACAAGTTAGCGGTGTAATACGATACGCCCCCTTCGAGGGCCGGTCGGATCTCGGGCCAAGCGGTCAGTTGCTCGATTTTGGCGAGCGCCTTCATTACGAAACAGGTATGAAAATGGTCAACGAAGTCCCGCGCTCCGTCAGTGGAATAGTACCAGGACCCATTGGAGTTCTGCGCGGCGAGAACAAAATTCAGATTCTTCCTGGCGACATCGAGATAACGCGGCTGGCCGAGCTCAATTCCGGCTCTGGTCAGCAGGAAAGCCCGATACGCACTGGCATTCACCACTCCGCAGGGATCATCGGCGGCCGGGGTATATCCACAGCTCGCCGCGCCGGGGCCCGTTTCCATGTCCCGGTAAGCTCCGAAGGCATGCCGGGCAATGGAGTGCATGATGTGCAGCCATTTCTGATCACCATCAATGGCATAGACCTGCGAAAAGGCCTCGTATACGTAAGGCAATGTTGTGATCAGAGGCGTGCCTGCAAACATAGTCCCAGTCCGGGTTTCCCAACTGAACGGATAACCCCAGCTGTAGTCATCGTATCCAGGGCTGCGAGTTTCCTTGAGCACCTCCAGAAAGTGAACCGCACGCTGGTGGTATTTTTCCTCTCCGTAGATTTTTGCCAAGAATGCGAATCCCATCGCGTAATGGGCATCAGCAATAGGGAAACGCTGCGGCTTCCAGAAGAGTTGGCGCGCCGAGGGCAGAAATGCCTCGCAGAATATCATAGGGGCAACAGCCATCGTCCCAAGCAGGGGTTTGGAGTAATAGAGCGCTTTCGCACTGCGGCCCACCTTACTCGCGAAAAAGCTCTGATGATCGTAAGAGGTTTCGCCGTAGCGGTCGAGCCAGTGAGTGAAGCGATCGACGGAGTCCGCAACTTTGGTGATCGTGAAATTGTCCATAAGATGTCCCGCAGGTCGTGCCTAGCTGCGCTCCAAGTTAAAGTTATCGACATGCCGGAAGGAAAGGATGGATTTGAGAATTGCCTTGAGCTTGGTCATCTGCTCTTTCCGGTTAAAAGCCATCAATTCCCGCGAGACGGGCCGAGGTATTCGGCGCAAAGTCGCCCAGAAATAACCCAAGCCGAGGGCCAAACCATCAACAAGGTACGGGGGTTTGGTGACCCTATAGGCGACGCGGAAGAGTTCCCAGATGGGATGTCCGCCGAGATAGTAATCCTTCTCCCCGTAGGAAAATGCCGACGCCAGGACGCCGCGCTCGGCAGTCCCCAAGTGGCGGTAGTGATAGAAGTACTTCTCGCGAAACGACTCTGTCTTCCAGCCTTTCATCCGGGCAGTTGTAACAGCGATCCAATCAACTCCTCCTGCCCGGTTCGAGACAAATCCGCCAATTTCCTCAAAACACCGTTTGCGAAACATCTGGCAGCCGCCCGCCACGTGTTTATATCCCTCGAAACTGTGCTGGCCGGAATCGTAGGACTCGCCCTCCCTGAAGACAGTTCCCGCGACTCCGAGGGTCGGATCAGCCTGGAACTTACCGAGGATAAATTCCAGATAGTCCGCATCGAATGAAAGGTCCGCATCGAGATTCCCGATGACTTCCACGTCCAGATCCTTGATCTTTTCGTAGCCGGCATTGAAGGCCCCCACCTTCGCTGCAAAGCTGCGGTCGCGGCGCTGGGAAAGCTGGACCAATTCCATCCAAGGGTGCTGGGAAAGATACCCATTTACGATTTCTGCGGTCTTGTCCGTCGACCCGTCATCCACGATGACCCATTTTGTTGGCAGGACCGTCTGATGGATTACCGACTCGATCGTCTTCGTGATAAATCCCTCTTCGTTCCGCGCCGGAGAAATCAAGGCATATCGCATTTCTGAGTGGTTTTGATCCATAGAATTACCTCTTATTTCCGTCTTGCGAACCTCTATTCACCTTAGTGGGATTCTAATCATATAAACCACTGACGAGATTCAGCAGAGTCTGCCTCTCTTCATCCCAAGTGTGCGCCAGGAAAATCTTCTGGCCCCGCGCAGCGATTTCAACGGCCTCCTTGGGATGCGAGTTGACATACATGATCTTCTCGGCCAGCTCCTTCGCGTCTCCCGATTCGAAGAAAAGGAGAGATTCTGTGTCGAAGTAATCCAGGATGCCCTGCGTTCTGGGAGCAATCACCGGCTTACCCTGCGCCAGGTATTCGAAGATCCGGGTCGGGGTATTGATGTCCGCGAAGGCACTTCGGTGGTTGGGAATAACTCCCACATCGCACTCGGCGATTTCTCCGACCAAATCTTCGAGGCGCCTCGGGCCCAGGAAATGCACGCGGTCCTGCACTCCCTTTTCGCGTGCCCGGTCCAATACTCGTTCCAAATAAGCGTTCTTGTGCCCATAAACTCTGAGCTCTGCCAAAGGAATGGCCTCTCGCACCAGGGCAAGGGCATCAACGGCAAGATCCAAACCGTTTCGTTCCACAAGCGAGCCATGGTACATAATCACGAAAGGTTTCGTTGCAGGATTGGTTCCGTTCCCGTAGGAATCCGCCGCGCGGAATGTGAAGATCCTCCCGTCGGGAGCATTCATCACCACGCCGATTTTTTCCGCAGGGCAACTGCGCGAGGAGAAAATTCGTTTGCAAGCGACGTTTACAGTAAGCACCAGATTTGCCCGCGCGATGCTCCATTTTTCCAGCCACTTGATCAGCCGGACGCTCAGGCTGTTCTGCGCAAGGTTGAAGATCGTAGTCATTAATTCCGGCATGGGGTCGTGGAGATCCAGAATCACCTTTGCTCCCAGCATCTTTGGCACCAAGGCGCAAAACACCAACACGTCCGGCATGTTATTAACGTAAATAAGGTCATATCGTCTTCGGAGGGATCGCCAAGCAAAGATTAAAGACGAAATTATAATGAATGCCGAATACTGATAGAAATAAAGGAATTTACCACCCCTTTGTTTGGAAAT
>JASHSC010000464.1 GCA_030036915.1 Terriglobia bacterium | reverse complement strand
GTGAGCGGCGTCGCCTGGGCGGTGAATGCCACGGGGGCGACCTCGGCCTTGCCCTGCTTCTGGTGAATGACCTTCAGAAGGCCATGGTAAGTCTCATTCTCCGGTTCCCGCTCGGTCAGCTTCTGGTAGGCCATTTCCGCCTTGTCCAGGTCGCCAGCCAGTTCGTACGCGCGGCCCAAGGCTTCCAGGACTTCCGGCAAAGTCAATTCGTTGGCCGTCTGCTCGCAAATGCGATGCATCAATTCCAGCGTAGGAATGTGCTCTGAGTCTTTGGTCCAAATCTGGCGAAGGGCGTCAAGCAAAACCGCGGCATGATTCTGGGCAATCGCCTCGTCAGAAATATCCGCCAGAAAGTGATATGCCCCACCCAAATCACCTTTGTCAGCCAGGAGGGCGGAAAACTGGGCGATCGGTGCAAAGTCCGTGGGGTTTGAATGGTAAACCTCCATCACCAACTTCTGCGCTTGCGGCAGCTTTCGGGCGGCCAGATAAACGTCCAACAGGATGCGCTTCCCTTCGGGATCCCCCTGCAACTCCGGCGAAGAGTTGATGATTCTCTCCGCTTCGTCCAATTGTCGGCGTGACAGGGCCACTTGCGCGCGGAGAATCTGGATCTTGGAATTCCTCGGATTCAGCTCCGCGGCTCTCTTCAGGGGAAGCTCAGCGCCGGCTTGATCGCCTCGGTGGAGTGAAATCTCCGCCATTTCGAGGTAAGTCTTGGCCGCCTCGTCGCGCTTGCCCGCCTGCTCCAATTCCGTGGCTACACGGCTGTGGAAGCTGATGTTATCCGGGTCAAGCTGAAGAAGTTTGCGAAAAACCTCCAGCGCGCGGTCGGTCTGGTTGCGCTTTTTATAGAATTCCGCCGCCTGGAGGAATTGATCGCGGGCTTCGCGGCTTAATCCTTGAAGCTGATACAACTCGGCCAGCTTCAGGAGGTTCTCCACGGAATTGGGATCCACCTTGGCAATCTTCTTGTAGATGGCAATGGCTTTAACGTTGAAGCCTTCGTGAACGTAAGCTTCCGCCAGCTTGTGGAATTGCTTCAAACCCTCGGCGGTGTTGCGATCGCGGATGTAGAGGTCGCCCACCGTGTTGAGAATGGACACGTCGGAGGGATCGTTTTCAAGGATATCCTGGTACTGCTTGATGGCTTGAGATATCTTGCCTTGAGCTACAGACTTCTCAGCCTCTTGCAGCGCTTTGGCCTTGTGAAAAGCCATCTACACGCTCCGAATCCCTTCGATGGTGTGGACAATCCGCTAAACGTAACATACGCCCCACTTCAAGTCAACGAGAGGAGGGTGCATCGGGATCCCGACCATGTCTATTAAACCATTTCAACGCTTGGGGTTGCCAGAACAACAAGGCTTCATCTTGGGTGCCATTGAAGGCGTTGCCCCTCCCCGCGCGCTGCCTTGGGCTTGGGTCGTGCCGAACACTCGCCTTAAACATAAATTGCCTGATCCGCGTCACGCTCAGCCCTTAATCAGATTGCATCAGGCGAGCTTGGGAGCAGGTGGCGGCAGAGTTCGCGCCACAACTTCCGACTGGAAATTCACCTTGCGGTGAGTGCCGTCACAGAAGGGCTTGTTCTCCGAGTGCCCGCAGCGACAAAGACCAATGGACGTGCGGCCCGACAAGTCAAAGGTGCCACCGGTCATGTCACATATCGTGAATTCGCCTTCCACGCGAATCGACCCGTTATTGTTGATGGTAATTTTTGCCAAGCAACCCTCCTGTGTCAAATGGACTCAGCCTTATATTTGAGAAACCTTTCGCACGGTAGGTTGTAAGGCCCCCCCACCGTAATCATCCCGCCACCCTGTCTCTAAAGTCGTTGGGCTTACCGAGGCAAATGCAACTCCGCACGGGGGTTCAGGGGCCTCTCCAATCCAGCCACCCGCGGATGCAAGCCAAACGGCTTGATCAAGACCAAAATCAAAATCCCAAAGAATACCAGCGAGATAGCCCCGTGCAGCGCCATGCACTCGCGCCGGGTCATCTCGATCTTCCCCTCCTGGAACGCCTTGGCGCGGAAGGTTACTCGCAAATCGAGGACGATCAGAATGACCACCAGGAGCAGTTTTCCGTGCAACCATGCCTCACGAAGAACGTGCGTATCCTCCGAAACCAGCAGGATTCCAGTAATGATCATGAGGGCCGCTCCGGGGTGGGCGAGGCCTCTCAAGAGTTTTGATTCCAGATGTGACAGGCTGGTGCGTACCTCCGGCGAAGTCTCTTCCGCATGAGACGCCAGGATGTGAGTCACCGCTAAAAGACTTCCCAGCCAAAAAACCAAACCGATCAAGTGAAAGACCAGCGTCCAGGCTACCATTTCACCTCTCTAGGAGCAGTGGCTAGTGCATATTGGCTAGAGACTTCTCTCGAGCCACTGACCACTGTACTTGACGTCCCCGCCCCCATCTGGGAAAATGCCCTTACCTTATGGTGTGAGGAGAAACCGCTTGTCTGAATATTTCATCCCCCGTGGGGAAGTCGTCAAGAGCGAGCCCAAATCCATTGGCATTGAAACTCCGCGCAAGAAGCGCCCTAAGGAGCTCGCGGTCATCACCGAATGCTGCACCGGCTGCGCCGGCTCGCCGGCCTGCGTACCTTATTGCCCCGTCGCCAACTGCATGTATTGGGTCCCTGATGAAGACCATCCTCCCTTCGGCCGCATTGAAGTCGATCCGGCGCTGTGCATCGGCTGCAAGAAGTGTACCAGCAAAGGGCCCGACGGCAGCTTCCTCGACGGTTGCCCGTGGGATGCCATCGAAATGGTTCCCACTGAAGAGGTGGAAGGCGTTCTCGGTCTCAAATACACCGTCTGATTTCCCGCGCCGCACTCAGCTCTTCCCTTTCGCCTGACGATCCCGAATAGCGCGCGCCGTTGCCTGCGCCTGCAAGCGCACTCGGTCCGAAATTCCGGATCCACCGTTCGCAAATTTATCCACGTCGCCAAGGTCTTCGGGCTGGCCCACCAAGTAAAGCGCGCGAAGCGTTTCCACCACCTGGACCTCGTCCGGAGCGATTACCGCCACCTCGCCACCAAGTGCTACAAATCCTCCCTCCGGGGCCAAAAGCCTTTGGATTACACCGCCTACGGGACACAGCACGTCCTGCTGCGGGCCGCTCCCTGCTGGGCGTATGCGGGCAATGATAGTACCGTTGCGAACCTCGTCCTTCTCCTTCATGCGGAATTTAATCACGCCCGCAGCCGACGCGCCAATGGTGAAAGGCTGCAACATGGAACGCAGTTGCGCGTCGCCCGAGGCGTCGCCGAAACGCGCCAAGCCCAACGCCGCGTTGGCGCGAACCATCGGTGCGGGATCCTGCAACATCTTCCGCAGCGCCTGGTGGAATTCCTCGGAGTGGTTGTCCTGCCCCATCGCCCAGGCGGCCTCCAGGCGAAATTGCGATTCCTTATTTTCAGCCAGCGCCAGCAGGTCTGGATACCAGCGCCTGGCCCCTGGATCGCCCGCGGCAATGCGGTCAGAAAGCTGTGACAGCGCGTGCTGAGTTTGGTGCGGCTGGGAGGTATCCGTCAAGTACTGCGTCATGTCCCGGTCGGAGAGCTTCCGCCCAAACCACGTCTGGTACCAGAAGAGAAAGGTGATCAAGACGAGAAGAACGGGAACAATCAGGATGGTGGTGTTCGCCTTCCTGACGCGACCTCGCACGTCCGCCTCGTCCGCTGCCGGTTGACTTGGCAATTCGCTTCTCGATTCCACGCAACGATCATCCGTCCCTTGAATGCAGCCTGGCGGCCTTTCATTTTGGCCGAATCACATTATAGGAAATTGTAGACGTTGGCCACGAAAAAACCTGGAGAGGACCATACTCGGACGTCACTGACTCACCTTAATGATCGGGGTCTGAATGCGTAGAATAAGCTGAATGGGTCCCAGCAGGCCTGAGGGCAGCGCTTCAATCAGGTTGTTTCCCTGATCCACAAACCGCTCACCGTATTTCGCAATCAATTGCTTGCGATCGGGCAGCGGCCCGCCTGCCATTTCGTTGGCGGCAGTGTTGCCCACAACTATTCGCAGGTCGTTATCACCCGACCGGAGAAAACCTGTCACATCCAATTCGTATGGCAGATGCCAGACTGTGCCCGCGCGCCGGCCATTCAGGAAAACTTCCGCCGCTTCGCGCACCGGCTCGTCAAGCGTCGCCTGAAAATGACCCTTGGGATCCACCGTTAGCGGCGTCGGCTCGCCGAACATCAGAATTGGGCGCAGGTCCTCCCGCACATAGTCCGCCTTGACTTCAATCTTCCTTTGATAAACCGCGTGGCCGGAATAAAACTTCATTCCCTCAATCTCCGCCCACGATTGCGGAATATCCAGGGTAATATTTTTATTTGTTCCGTCGAAGGAAACTTGCCATCCCTTGCTGATGTCCATAGGTGCCGGGGTTTTCATATCCACCAGTGGCGCGGGGGGTGGCACGCGGTCGCCAAAGACCAGCAGCCGGGAGCCGTAGGGCTCAAGATCGAGCCCGAGGGTTGTCTCCTTGGGCACAACGGGAGAATTGGCGGGGGTAACCTCCCCGGTAAAGAGGTTCCACCACTCTACGTGTTTGCCGCTGACGCGAAAAGTGACCGTGGTCTGCAAACGATGGTTTGAAGTGTTGGCGATGAAATAGATTTCTGCAGTATCCGTGTGTCGGTGTATGAACCCAATGTCCTGCGAGCGCGGAGAAAATTGGACATCGGGAGTATAGAGGCGCGCCAACTCATCTTCGAGTGATCGGTCCTCCGCTGGAACGAAGTGCCCGGGCGCCGAAGGCTGCTTGAAGAGTTCGTCCACCAGGCGCACGACTTCCGCAGTCTGAGATTCCTGATGGAAACCCGGTGCAAGAGACGGCAAAAGCCGCGTGGCCACAAGAATTCCACCGCTGCGAGAGAATTCCGCAAGCTTGGCGAGCGTCTCCGGCGTTGTGCGCTCGATTCCGGGCATAACCACAATCGGAAATTCCTGACTGCCAATCACCAATTTGCCGTCCCCCACGCGGGCGTTGTGCGCCAGGATTTCGTCGTCGATGAAATCGAGGCCGTACCCGGCCTCGAGCAGGTTGGGCAGTACGTCCGGCCCCAGTTGCTTCCAGATCGCGTCCCAAAGATTCGTGTGGCCCGGAGTGAGGGCGGCCAGCGCGTCGTGTGTGGGCAGGTAGACAGCGATGTCATTCGCGGGCCGGCCCTGGCGCAGGATAAAGCTGGCGCGCTGCAAATAGAGCGCCAGGTCCGGCATGGCGAACCACCAGGGATTATGCGGATTCAGCGCCGTTGCAGCATAAAAGTGCCAACCGGGCTCAGGAATTCCGGGCGGCGAGTACGGCCAGCCGTGCGCGACGATCTGATTGATACCTTCGAGAAAATACTGGTCGGCATACGCCTTGAAATCCAGCGGCGTGGCGCGAAACGAAAGCGAGTGAAGCCACGTAAAGGCTTCGGCGGAGGTTACCGGAACTCTATAAGCGTGCGACGCCGATGACGCCCAGCGCGAGGGCGTAAAGTGGTTCCAGTGCCCGGCCTCGTCACCCTGCTCGCCTTCCGGAAGATCCACGAACCGGTAACTGGAAAGCTCGGCGGGTGGCGTGCCGTAGGCCTGCACTCTGGCCAGCACACGATGAGCGTGGCACCATGCTTGAAACGGCTCGAGGAAATTTTCATTCAGCAACTCACTCAGGGTTTGTGCCCAATCGTGACGAATGGCCGCCACCTGAGCTCCGGTATCGTCGAACAACGCGGGCAGATAGGGTGTTAAATCATATCCACGGCGACGTTTGAATTCGTTCCGGAAATTCACCGTCCAATCCGAGCCGTAAACTTCCAGGCTGTCGCAAAACATGGCGCGGATTTCTCCTTCGCCCGCCTGCTCGAGCGGAGCACCGACAGTGTCCAGGTGCTTTTCGATGGCATCGCGGCTGTAATGGTCCAAAACATTTCCCTCCGCGCCTACGGCGGCACGCTTAACTTGCTGTCCGGTCAAGCCGGCTACATAAAACAGCAGAACCCGTGGACCCGCAGAAGAAGGTGGAATTTCGAACGTCCCGTCCGTCTGCGGAGCAATCTGCCGCGCTGTTTGTGAGTCAAAGAAGCTCGCGCCCCCGGATGCCACAAACGCCGCGATGAATCGCTGGCCTTCCTTCAGCGCCGGACCGGCCATGTTCCGTGCGCCCTCCGGAACGGGAATACGAACGCAGATCAGGCGCTCAGCGGCAAGCTCCGGCGTGATTTGCGGCCCGCCGAAGGGCCAGCCGCTGCCCATGGTCATGTCCATGCGCAGGCCCAAGTCGCGCGCCGTGTGCGCGACGTCGCTGACGGCGTTTAGAAATTCCGGTGAGAGATAGCGGAGGTTCACCAGGCCTTTGGCCGGATCGTCGAGCGTAAGCGGATACACCGGCTGCACTTCAAACCCGCCGATGCCCGCGTCCTTCATTTCGTGCATTTCGCGATTCAGTTCCTCAGTGGTCACCGCCGGGCCGAACCACCACCAGCGCACCATGATTTTTGAATCGTCAGGAGGATTTTGGAAGCTGCGTTGAAGGGCAGCGATGTCCGCGCCAGTCGGAGTTTGGGCAAATTTCGCCGGGGGATCTCCGAGTGTGAGGATGATGGCCCCAGC
>JASHSC010000463.1 GCA_030036915.1 Terriglobia bacterium | reverse complement strand
CCCCTACTCACCGGACCTGAACCCCCTCGAAAAGCTCTTTTCCAAACTCAAGGCTCGGCTCCGCAAAGCCGCCGCACGAGATCGGGAGGCCCTCTGGAAAGCCATCGGGGGATCGCTCAATACGGTCTCCGCAAACGAGTGCACCAACTACTTCGACTCTTGCGGATATGTAAACACTTAAATTGAAAATGCTCTAGATCCCAGGCGCTCCGCAGCGGAACCGCATCCAGCTTCTGGATGGCGTTTATATCCTTGCCATACCTGCGATGGTATACTTGGGGCGTGTAGGACAAAACGATGTCGAGCTGGCAGCCAGCGCCTTACAAAAGTTACCAGTGGATTGTCGCTGACCCTCAGCTTCTGGGCGGAAGGCTGGCAATTCGGGGTACGCGCCTGTCCGTTTCATTAATTCTTGAGTCGCTTGCTGCGGGGATGAGCTTGCAGGAAATCGACGAAGCCTTTGACCGGGCTTTCCCCCACGAGGCGCTGCCGGAAGTCCTGAAAGTTGCCGCTGAGCTTACCGATTCCCTCCATGTGGCTGCTTGACGCGAACGTGGATGTCCACTTGGCCACCGGAACCTTAACCAAAGAAATCGTCCAGTGAAAAAATGGAAACTGACCAAATCGTCAAATCACCAAATCACACTATCGGCGTCGTTGGCGCGGGGCAGATGGGGCATGGTATCGCTCAGGTGATGCTGCGCGCGGGGTACACGGTAATTTTGCTCGATGCGACAAAATTTCTTGTCGATGCCGGTGCGAAGCGCATTGCCAAGGGCTTGGCGCGCGACGTTGAAAAGGAGCGCGTGACGGCCGCGCAGCGCGATCAGGCTCTCGCGCGGCTGAAGCCCACCATCGAACCCGCAGATTTTGCCGAGGCCGACTTCGTGATCGAAGCCGTCACGGAGAAATTTGAGGTCAAAGCGGCGGTTCTTGGTTCGCTTGAGGCGCACTGCCGCGCGGACGCGATTTTCGCCAGCAACACTTCTTCGATTTCCATCACTCGACTTGCCGCGGCCGCGGGGCGGCCCACAAAATTTGTCGGACTGCATTTTTTCAACCCCGTTCCGGTCATGAAGCTGGTGGAAGTGATTCCGGGCCTTCAAACCGCGCCCGAAACGGTCGAAAAAGCCGTCGCTCTCGCTACGTCAGGGGGCAAGACTCCGGTGCGCGTGAACGATTTTCCCGGCTTTGTTTCAAATCGCGTGCTGATGCCCATGATTAACGAAGCCATTTTCAGTCTCATGGAAGGCGTGGCAGACGCGGCGGGCATCGACAACGTGATGAAGCTGGGCATGAATCACCCCATGGGACCGCTGGAACTCGCCGATTTGATCGGCCTCGACGTTTGCCGCGACATCATGCTGGTGCTCTACGAAAGCTTCCGCGACTCAAAGTATCGCCCCTGCCCGCTGCTGGAAAAAATGGTCGCCGCAGGGTGGCTGGGCCGCAAGACCGGGCGGGGATTTTATGAGTACGGTAAGCAGTAGGCAGAAAGCAGTAGGTGGTGGAATCAGCGACTATGCCCACAGTCCTTCGGTCCGGACCCTATCGCTTCTTTTTCTACTCCGCCGACTCAGCGGAACCGCCGCACGTTCATGTGGAAAGGAACTCCTGCGAGGCAAAATTCTGGCTCGACCCGGTCCGTTTGGAGCATAATAAAGGATATGGCAGGCGAGAGCTGAATCGCGTCCGCAAGCTTGTTGAAGAACACGTGGATGACTTATTGGGGAGCTGGAGTGAGTTCTTTGGGCCTCAAGATGCAACAAGCGAAGATACTAAAGGTTGAGGTGTCGGAGGACTCCCTCGCCATTGACCTCTCCGATGGGCGCAGTGTTTCCGTACCATTGGCGTGGTATCCGCGGCTTCTTCACGGTACTCCCCAGGAGCGAAGAAATTGGCGGCTGATTGCCGGAGGCGAGGGCATCCATTGGCCTGCGCTTGACGAGGATCTGAGCATGGAGAGCATTATTCTTGGCCGCGCGTCCGCAGAAAGCCAGGCATCACTGAAACAGTGGTTGCAGAGCCGTCACATCAGTAAACAACGACGATCATCGATGTCGAAGCGCGTCCGCCAATCACATGGTGCTGGACGCCAAGCCGTTCACCACGGGTGAGATCGCCAGGACTGGCGACGGATGGTGAATGGGCTACACGAAATATAAATTAAAATTCTCTCATCTGACCCGACCTCGCCGCCGATATTAATGAGTGAAGAGGGTAGAACAAAGTCCTGAGAAGCGAGGAACAACATCATGCCGGAAGAGCGGACGGAAAAAACCAAGGCGGTTGACCTAGCGCTGACGCAAATCGAGAAGCAGTTTGGCAAGGGTTCGATTATGCGCCTGGGCACGAAGGACATTCTGGTGCAAGTGGAGGTGATTCCCACCGGAGCCATTTCCTTCGACGCGGCCTTGGGCGTGGGGGGAGTTCCGCGCGGCCGGGTGGTTGAAATCTTCGGCCCGGAATCGAGCGGCAAGACCACGCTGGCTCTGCACATCGTAGCGGAAGCGCAGAAGCGTGGCGGCATGGCGGCGTATGTGGACGCAGAGCACGCGCTCGACGCGGTTTACGCCAAGAAGCTGGGCGTAGACATTGACAACCTGCTGGTTTCGCAGCCCGACTACGGCGAGCAGGCGCTAGAAATCGTTGAGACGCTGGTGCGCTCCAATGGCATTGACGTTCTGGTGGTGGATTCGGTGGCGGCGCTGGTGCCCAAGGCTGAACTCGACGGCGACATGGGTGATTCGCTTCCCGGCCTTCAGGCGCGGCTGATGTCGCAGGCGCTGCGCAAATTGACCGCCGTGGTTTCAAAATCCAAGACCTGCCTGATTTTCATCAATCAGATTCGCGAAAAAATCGGTGTGATGTTCGGTAATCCCGAAACCACCACCGGCGGCCGCGCGTTGAAGTTCTATTCCTCGGTCCGCGTGGATATCCGCCGCATTGCCTCCATCAAAGACGGCGACCGCGTGGTGGGCAACCGTACAAAAGTCAAGATCGTCAAAAATAAGATGGCCGCTCCCTTTCGCGAGGCAGAGTTTGATATCCTGTACGGCGAAGGGATCTCGCGCGAGGGAGACCTGATTGATATCGCCGCCGAACGCAATATTCTTGAAAAGAGCGGAGCGTGGTTTTCCTACGGTGGCGAGCGCATCGGGCAGGGAAGGGAAAATGCGCGGCAGTTCCTGCGCGACAATCCCGACGTCAGGAAAAAGTTGGAAGCGGAAGTGCGCAAGGCACTGAATATTCATACGCACCACGAGCCGGCCGCCGCCGCAGCCTCCGCCGAGGGAGCGGCCGCCGCTCGCGGCAAGAAGTAGAGAATTTGTGACACGTCCGTCGTGGGGGCAGCGCTCGCGGTTGTCCCGCCCGGGCGGGAGCGGCCGCAAGGGACGCCCCTCCGAGCGACCCAAAGGACTAATCCTGATCGAAATTACAGTCCCTCGCCCCCGCAGGCGGAGGCGTTCCCCATCTGCGGAACCGGTGCAAGGGCGAGTACAAAACGCCGAACGAAAACCTAAGCTCGATATTTATACCTTCCACGGTTGACCGGCGCCAGCGGCATCCCGAGGAAGACTGACGACGACCTATCAACCCAGGAGGCGCGAGAAAATCTTGCAGAGGAAAATTGCCAGCCTAGCCGTGGCAACGCTTTGGTTGTTGGGAATGAACGCCGCATGGGGCGCCGTGCCGCGCGACAACGCTGTGGCTGCGGATATCCCTGCCCCGGCTCCCTCGAAGAAAACTTCCACCGTCAAGCCCGTTAGTCGAAAAAGCACGCATTCCGCCGCCACGCACCATTATTACAATCCGTGGCCCGCCACGGTTGATCCGACGATCGGAGACAGCCTGGCGGGCGAAGATCCGGAAATCCGCCAGATGGCGCTTGCCGCGCTCGGAAAAGTGAATGGCAGCGTGGTCGTGGTTGACCCCAGCAGCGGGCGAATTCTGAGCATCGTGAACCAGAAGCTGGCCCTCTCGAGCGGCTTCACCCCCTGCTCCACTATCAAGCCGGTGGTGGCCCT
>JASHSC010000462.1 GCA_030036915.1 Terriglobia bacterium | reverse complement strand
GCTGGGCGCGCTGATCGTTATTGCCGCTTATCTCTGGGCCAACTTCGCCTATCTCCGAGTGTTGTCTTTGCCCGTCATCGCGCAGGACGCCTACCAGCGCGTGGCGGCGAAGGCCATGGAAATCCTCTGGGGCCCGAAAGGCGCGGCGTTTGTTTCCGCCCTGATCCTTTGCTCGATCTTCGGCGCGACGAACGGCTCCATTCTGGGTGGCGCCCGAGGTTGCTTCGCCATGGCGCGCGACGGCGTGTTCTTCTCGCGCGTGGGAAGAATCCATCCGCGCTTTCAAACTCCCCACGTTGCGCTGCTGCTCCAGGGATTCTGGGCCATCGTGCTAGCCATCAGTGGCACCTACGAACAGCTTTACACCTACGTCATTTTCACCGGCTGGATTTTTTATGCCGCGGCGGTGCTGTCCGTCGTTGTCATGCGGCGCAAGCGGCCGGACCCGGCGCGCCCTTATCGCGTGCTCGCTTATCCGGTTCTGCCCATTGCCTTCGCGGCTGCGGCATTGATGATCGTTCTGAATTCCCTGTTTATTAAGCCGCTGGAATCGGGCATCGGCTTGGCACTTGTGCTCCTCGGGATTCCGGTTTACCTCTATTGGTCGCGCTCCAGCAAAACCGATTCGTAGCGCGTCCGCCGCCTTTGCAGTCCGCCTCCTTTACCGCGCGCGAATACCACCATCCCCTTCACTGAGGTCGACCACGCAAGCCAAAACCCAATTTCGTACATGAGTATTTTCAACAACTTCTGGGGAGTCACCCCCAATAGAGCGTTCTCTGAGTGGCAGAGGGCATGAGCAGTGGCTTGCCTGCCCCACAAAGTGCCTGAGACTTCCGATTTTCCGCCTCTTTGTTTTCATACACATCCCCGGATGCACCTTCATTTTTAGTATTCTCGCGCCCCGGTGTCGAAGCCTCACTGCCGTTGCGTCCATGCGGAGCCGCCAAGGAATCCGCCCATAGAGACCAACCCGACAGCCAAGATGAGCAATCTAAGTTCCAGCTTTTTCGGAATTATATACTTCATGGTAAGTAATTGATGTGACATAGAATTACAGGCAATCGTGGATCGGTATCGCCCTCTTCGTCACGCGAATAACTGCGGGAATTCACGCAGGGGGTGGGTTATTTTACGGGTGCGGAGCCGGTAACCCCATTGGACGTTTATCACCACTGAGGCGCTGAGGCTCAGAGATTACGCTGAAGGGAGTGGAAGCTCGGCTCCTGGCAGGGGAAGAACCACAGAGTTTTCTGAAGAGTCGGGCCATCGTGGTCGCGCTCGATCCGGACGTGGCTTCGGCATTCAGGTCGTCCGAGTCCGTAAATACCCTCCTTCGGTCCGTAATTAAGGCCCTCCCAAGAAGGTAAGGTAGCAGACTTTGTAGTGTTCAAGCACCGCTTTTTTGATAAAATAAATATTCTCTTCTTGTTGACCTGCTCCGCGTAGAGTCGCCCCGGGTAATTCGCTCAAGGGCGCGGAAAAGAAGCATTTTCCGGGGTAGTGGCGCGGCGTAACCTTCTGTCTATAGGGAACGTCAACATGCGTGCAGAGGAGGGAACTTTCTCGAGCACCGGTATGTGGATGGATTGTCACCGTCGAACCGGAACAATTCTCACCTGGGTGATCGTTATCGCCCTCGAGTCGGGCGGGCTCGCGTGCATCTCGAAGAAGTCTACGTCGGAATCGGGAAGCTCCACCTCCTCCACGCCCACCCTCTCAAACATTAACGGCGCCACTTCGCCCTCGAGCGCTGTTGGCCAGTTGATTGAGATCAACGGATCGAACTTCCAGACGAGCAGCGCCACCGTGAACTTCACGCAGGGCAGCGTTGTGGCATCGGCCACTCCGATTAGCGGGGACGCCACGGATTCGAGCCTGGTGGTGGCGGTGCCCTCCGGCGACAGCTCGACCCAGTTCAGCGTGCCCGGAACCGTCACGGTGACCGTAGAGAGCAACGGAGTGACGACTGGTGACATACCATTATCCATAACTGCTGCGCCATCTTTTGATATCGGCTCGACCACCTGGACCACCACCACTGCTCTTCCCACGGCCCTCACGGGACTTGCCGCCGTAGGCGTGCCCGGGACGGGTTCCACCGCATACGTTGTGGTCACGGGAGGCACGACCGGAAGCCTCAACGCTTCCGAGGTGTACTCGAACACATTGAATTCGGACGGCACGGTAGGCTCTAGCTGGACAACCATCACGGCCGACCAGCTTCCGGAGGGCATTGCCTTCCATTGCATGGTGGAGGCCGACGCTTCCAACTCACCCGTCCCGGCAAATACGAGCTACATTTATGTCATCGGCGGACAGTCGGTATTTGACGGCGCGCCAGGTGGAACTTCCGCGATATACATGGCCAGCGTCAACACCTCGAACGGGACAGTAGGATCCTGGACGCAGCTCAGCAACTCACTGCCTCAGCCCTTGGTAAGCCCCACCGTGACTCTTTACCACGGCTGGATCTACGTGGTGGGAGGACTGCTATCCACCGGCAACTCGTCCGACGCGGTCTATTCCGCCCAAGTCAACTCGAATGGCACCCTGGGCACGTGGGTGACATCTTCAAGTCACTATCCGCTGGCAATTTCATTTGCCACTTCGTTCGGGTATGGGGGCACGCTGTTCGTTCTGAATGGCAACACGGCCAGTGCCACCGACCCCAATGCCGTGAGCGGCCTGACCGGCACCGACTCCGTGTACTACGCCCGCGTGATTGCGGGGTCGGTGGGAACCTGGACCGAGAGTTCGGATGCAACTCTGGCGGCACGGGTGAAGCACAACACCTGGAACGCGTTTGGACAATTATTGAACGGAGAAGGAATTTATTCGGGATCCTTGGAGTTCGAGTGGAGCCAATTGAATTCGACAGGATTGCCGGGCAGTTGGACCGGGCTCATCAATCCGCCCCACGCATACGTCTATAATGCCGCCTCAGTCGTCAGCCCCCTGCTGAGTCCGTCGGACACGCCCCGGTTTCTTATGCTCGGTGGCGAAACGGTAGCCGGTGCCATCAGTAACTTGGTTTACTACAACAACGCACCGTAGCGCCCCCAGAATTCAAGCTGTAAGAGTGTCGAATTTCCCGCGCAAATTTCCTGTTGACATCACGAACCTCGGAAGGTTATCCTAACTCCGTACTAATGGAACGCAATCTCCAACCCGTCATGGTCATGGCCTGTTCCTGCATCTGTATCTGTTGTACGGCGCCAGGGCCGGCGTGTTGGGGAGTTGATTCCTAGATCGATAAACAAAGCGGATTAAACCCAACCCACCGTCGGACCTGATTCCGGCAGTGGGTTTTTTGTTTTTGGAGAGCGCGGGGAATGAAGGCTTCGAACGCACAATGGAAGACAAAGCTCGCCGGCAAAATGCCGCCCGAACTGGCCCATGAGATTGACAACTATGAGACTGATTTGGGCCTGAGAAAGCAGGGGAAGCTGGACGAGCGTTTGATAGCGGAGACGCGCCTGCGCCGCGGCGTTTACGGCCAGCGGTACGACAACGGCAAGCGGCACAATGGCAAGCAGGTGCAGAAGTTCGAATACCCATCCGCCCGTCTCACCAAGGGTCCCAACACGCTTTGGGACGCGCCCGGCATGCAGCGCATCAAGATTCCCGCCGGCGGCCTGAACGCTTCGCAGCTTGAAACCCTGGCCGAACTCTCCGAAGAATACTCCGACGGGATTGCCCACATCACCACGCGCCAGGACGTGCAACTCCACTACGTTCATATTGAGGACACGCCCACGATCATGCGCCGCCTGGCCGCCGCGAGAATCACCACGCGCGAGGCCTGCGGCAATTCCGTTCGAAACGTCACCGCCTGCCCCTTCGCGGGTGTTTGCCGTGATGAAGCTTTTGACGTCACTCCCTACGCCCTGGCGCTCTCGCGATTCCTGCTCGGCCATCCGGATTGCCAGAGCTTCGGCCGGAAATTCAAGCCCTCGTTCAGCGGTTGCGCCCAGCACGCTTGCGGGTTGGCCAATATGCACGATATCGGCCTGGTGGGCGTAACGCGCACCGAAGGCGGAAGAGAAATCCGCGGTTTCGCCATGTACGTGGGAGGAGGATTGGGCGCGGTCCCGCACCAGGCGAAGCTTTTCCACTCGTTCCTTCCGCCTCAGGAGGTGCTGCCCATCGCGCAATCGATTGCGCGCGTTTTCGCGCGGCTGGGCGAAAAGAAGAATCGCAGCCGGGCGCGCATGAAGTTTCTGGTTCACGATTTAGGGATCGAGAAATTCCGGGAGCTGGTTTGGGAGGAGCGCCGCACCCTGCCCTTCGATCCGCGCTGGACGGAATTTATCGAGCGGGCGGAGAAATTAAAGGAAGAGCCATTGCGCCCGCCGGGGGAAACTCCGGCTTCGGACTCGGAAGATTTCCATCGCTGGCGCGAGACGAACGTCGCGCCGCAGCGCCAGGAAGGCTACTCCACCGTCACGGTCACGCTTCCCCTGGGCGATATTACTGCGGACCAGCTTCGCTCTCTTGCCGATATAGTGCGCCGCTTCACGCGGGAGACCCTTCGCACTACCGTCGAGCAGAACTTGCTGATTCGCTGGGTGAGCGATCGCGACCTCGTGGAGGTCTATAAGGCTCTCGATGCCGCAGGGCTGGGCGATCCGGGCGCGGGAACCATCGTGGATGTGGTCACCTGCCCCGGCACGGACACCTGCAAGCTGGGAATCTCCTCTTCACGCGGTCTGGCGGCCGAACTGCGCAACCGGCTTGCCCAGCAAAGTTTCGTCATGGACCGCGCCGTGCAAAACCTGCACATCAAGATCAGCGGTTGCTTCAACAGTTGCGGCCAGCACCACGTGGCCGACCTCGGGTTTTACGGCGTGAGCCGCAAGATGGCCGGATACGCCGTTCCTCACTACCAGGTGGTTCTGGGCGGCGAGTGGGCGAACAACGTGGGCTCGTATGGGCTGCCCATCGTGGCCGTCCCGTCGAAAAACATTCCACAGGTGGTGACCCGGTTAACGGATCGATATGTAACCCAACGCAAGAGCGGGGAAAGCTTCAAAGAATTCACCAAGCGCGTCGGCAAGATGGAAATCAAGAATCTGCTAGAGGATCTCACCCGCCTGCCCGGCGATGAGTCTCGAAATTCCTTTTTCAGCGATTGGGGCGACCCGCGCGAATTCAGTCTGGGCGACCATGCCATGGGCGAGTGCGCGGGAGAGTTGGTCTCGGCGGTTCAATTCGATCTCGCCGCGGCGGAGCGCAAAGTGTTCGAGGCCCAGGTGCAACTGGAGAAAGGCAACTTCCAACAGGCCGCGCGCACGGCTTACGGCGCCATGATTCAAGCGGCCAAGGCGTTGGTGAAGCTCGAACTTCCCGACATTCCCGACGACCCCGATGCTATCGTGCGGGAATTCACCGCGCGCTTCTATGATACGGAGAAATTTTTTGATGAATTTGTGGGTGGAAAATTTGCCCAATATCTCTTTGCCGCCCACGCCAGGGCCGGCAAACCCACGGATCCCGATTCGGCGCGCTTTCTGATCGATGAGGCGCAGCTTTTTATTGACGCATCCCACGCCTGCTACAACCGCATGGGAACAGTCAGCGTTGCTTAGGTGAAAGGACGGAGCACATGGAATTTCAACACGTCAACGTGAAATTATTCTTGAAAAAGCCCGAGGAGGTTGACCTCGAGGCCGTGGTTCCCGTCTTCCACGATTGGATCCAAACGCAGTCGAGCGGCGATCTGCTGCTCGATGTCGCCGACTATCGCCATGTCCGCTCGGGCCCGGGAGTGGTTTTGGTCGGGCACGAAGGAAATTACAGCCTTGACAATACCGGCGGAAGGCTGGGCGTTCGGTATAATCGCAAGGCCGAACTGGAAGGAAGCAACCAGGACCGCCTGGTGCAGGCCATGCAAGCGGCGCTCGAGGCGTGCCGGCGGCTTGAGTCTGAGCCAAACCTGGACGGAAAAGTCCGATTCAACGGCCGTGAGATCGAGGTGACCATCAACGACCGCCTGCTCGCCCCCAATCAGGCGGAAACTCGCACGGCAACAGAGCCGGAGCTTCTCATGCTTTTCTCCACGTTGTTCGGCGACGCGGAATATTCCCTCGACCATCCGCGGGACCCCCGCAACTTGTTTTCCGTTCGGGTAAGAACGTCTCAGGAGTTTGGCACCACAGAATTGTTGGAGAACCTGACGGAAGTGGGCCAGGTATCCAACAGCGGATAACGCAGAACCGCACCTGTTTCCCGCGAGTCAGTCCTGCTCCGTACCAGCGCCGTCCTGTAGCAGCGCTCTATGAGCGTCGCACTGTAGGGGTCTTGGCAAGCCCCTGCGACGGTCGATAGACCGCCGCTACAGAATTCGAACTGATACACTACGGTTTGGGCCGCGTCATCCTTACCCCGCCCTCCGTCAATGTTATAATCCTTAGGCCAGCCGTTAATGTTTTGGAGTATTCATGTACGACGCCTTCGTGTGGATGGCGCTCTCATTGTATGCCCTGGGGATTTTGCTCATCGTGCCCTCGGTGGTCCGGCGGCGCCCTTCGCTTTCACCGGCCTCGCTGGGAGCTCTGGGAGCGGGCCTGGCGGCACATGCTGCCGCGCTTTCAATCGAAGCCGTGCGCTTCGGCCGCCTTCCGGTCTCGGATGTTCGCAGCGCGCTCTCGTTCTATGCCTTCCTGGTAACCCTGGCGTTTTTCTTCGTCTATCTCCGCTACCGCATCGTTTCCCTGGGCCTCTTCATGCTTCCCCTGGTGTTCGTGCTCACGCTCATCTCCGCGCTTCATCCGGAGAGCTCGTTTGATTCCTCGGCGTTTCGCGGCGGCTGGCTGCTGGTGCACATCAGTTCGATTTTTCTGGGTTACACGGCGCTCTTCCTC
>JASHSC010000461.1 GCA_030036915.1 Terriglobia bacterium | reverse complement strand
TCCAGTCTTGGTATCCATCATCGGCTGGACGCGCGTTTCAATCCACGCCCCCGCGCGGGGGCGAACCCGTTACACTCTTCACCTCTACCCCAATCATCATCGTTTCAATCCACGCCCCCGCGCGGGGGCGAACTGTCAACTTGCAACTTACAAAAAACATAGGGCGGATAAGAAACGGCCCGCGAAAGCCCTCCCGTCGCGCGCCGAGCGGGGCAAGTTGTTTGATCCCCTTTGTGGAACAATAAGAAATCACGGGCATTTGCCGCCGGCGCGAACCTCCTGGGAAGACGGTGGGAGCTGGGGGTTCGCGCTCAAGCGATCAGGGGACCTTCAGGGTCATAAGGAGGCTTGGCCCCGACGTGCTGCACGCGGCTCTTCCAATTGCTGCCGAGGAAATAGAAACGCAAGCTGTCTTCCTTGGGATCGATAGCATCAATTAAGCTCTGGCGCAATTCCGCCCACTGAGCGGGATCGATAAGGCACTCAAACACCGACTTCTGCACGCGCTGGCCCAAATTCTTGCAGAGCTTGGCCACGTGGCGCAGGCGCTTCCGGCTTTCCGGGGTTTCCGTGTTCACGTCGTAGGTAACAACGACCAGCATCGCGTCACTTCCAAAAGAACGGCGGGTAGCCGTCCAGGTCGCCGCGCAGGAAGCGCGCCAGGAGCATGGCCTGGACGTAAGGCAGCAGCCCAACTTCCACTTTTTCTCCCAGGAACGGGTGTTGGATTTCCTCCTGCTTTCTTTTCTGATAGGCCACCAGGACTTCTTTGCGGGTGGCGTCGTCCATGGTCACGGCTCCCGTCTCCGTTTTGGTAAACCCCTTTCCGCGAATCTGCTGGCGATTGACCAGCGACAGCGCCAGCCGGTCGGCGAGAACGGGACGAAACTCCTCCATGATGTCGAGGGCGAGGCTGGGGCGGCCGGGCCGGTCGCGATGGAGGTACCCGACGGCCGGGTCGAGTCCCACGGTTTCCAGCGCGGCGGTTACGTCATGAGCCAGAAGCGTGTAGAAAAACGAGAGCAAGGCGTTGAGATTGTCGAGAGGCGGGCGGCGGCTCCGCTCGCGAAAGAAGAAGTCCTCCTTTTGGGCGACGACGAGGTGGTCAAACACTTCGAAGTACGTTCGCGCGGCATCGCCCTCCGTCCCGCGCACGGCTTCGACGCCCGCGTCCGGATTGTGCAGGGCGGGGTCGTCAAGCATTCGCGCCAGACGGCTGGCCGCAGCATCCAACGCTGACACTTGGTTCGGCGGGACGGAGTCCGAGTGGTCGCGGAGGGCGCGCAGCAACACCGAACGGCAGTTCGCAATCTTGGCGGTCACCACGGCTTGAGCGATTCTGGAAGAGAAAGCTTCGCTGTCGGCCTGGCGATACTGCTCGCGCCGCAAGAGCACATTGCCGGAAACAGGCCCCTGAACGCGCGCAAAAAACCTGCCGTGCTCGCTCAGGAAAGAGATGGCGACGTTGCGCTCCGCGCACAGGCCCATCAGGGGCGGGCTGCAGGAAACCTGGCCGAAGCAGACTATGCCCCCTAGCGTGTGAATCGGCACGCGGAGCTTGGTTTCCTGCTCGACACGCACCAGAACGGTTTCCCCGTCGCGCGACAGGTAGGACCCTTGCGTTGTGACGTAAAGCGTATTGAGGAGGTGCCTCATGCCTCAGTCCCCTTCTTCGTAGCGGGCCTAAAGTGGCCAGTCTATCCGGTGTAACCGGTATATCCGATGCTTCAATCCACGCCCCCGCCTGGGGAAGACTCGTCTTCGGCCAGGTTACGAGCCCCATCAATCATGCGAATAACATAGCGATCAACATTTTTGTGTGCGCCGGTTGTCTTTGGCATGCATTGATTCAGGAGCGAACACCTTTCACATTTCCTTTCGTAACGGGCCACGGGAGTCTTGCCCGCCCGCGTCAGTTCGTGCAAACGCGCCGCCAGGCTCTCCGTCTGGGTTCGCAGCGCAGGCGTTAAGGGCACCTCACGCCGCTCGCGAGGTTGCCCGTAGAAGAGAGCCGCCGATGGAATCAACGTGTCCAGCATCTCCTCCAGGCAGAGCGCCTGGGCGCAGAGTTGAATCTCGTCGTAAGGCCCTAGCTTAGGCCTTCCGCGCTTGTATTCGACGGGGAAGGGCTGCCACACGCCGGACACTCCCGGCAGGCGCACGCCCGGCGGTTTGGCCCCGGATGGAGAGGAAAGCGAGTCCAGTGCGCCCGCTGCGCGACGGAATTCCACCACGTCCGCTACCCCTGTCAGGCCCAGCCGCAGCGACCGCAGTCGCAAGGCCCGCGCGATCCGAACGTCCCCGCGTGATTCGCTTTCAGACTTGTGCGCGCGGTCGTGCAAATGATGACCCTCCACCGTCAGAGCGTTATCCGCCCACAACCCTTCTAGGTGAATCAACGCCCACTGCCGCTCGCAAAAGGCAAGATGCTGTAACGCCGAAATGGGTAAAAGGTCGTCTTCGGTGTACCAAGCTAGATTGTTGGGATCGGTTGTGCTCAAGCGTTCAAGCCTCCGAGTTTACAGCGCAGGACTGCATAACCGCAGTCTCCGTCCACGGGCAATTCTAAACCTAAGGAATAGCATCAGATGATCGAATAGCCGCTCGCATTGATTTCATTCTGTTTCAGGATACCCTCCATTACACCGAGAAACTGAGGATCATACTCATATTCCCACGCGTACAACTCAGCGGCGTGGCCAATATCCCTAAGCGCGAGCTTCTGAATCTTGCTCGACCACAGTTGAACGCTGCGGGATAGCAAAATCCGCCGGTCGACATGGCGCTGTTGGTCGAGCGCTGCTATCAGCGCGGGGTCAATCACCACTAAACGGGTATCAGAACTGATCACGCGCGTGAGTTCACCGACGGTCGGATAGGAACCCTGACTTTCATTCTGTTGAAGGCGCTTAACCTTTTCTTCGCAGGATCGCCGCTTGACCTCCTGTTCCAGCGCGTAGGTCATCAAGCCGGTCAGATCGGACTTTTCCCACATTCCTTTCAGAAAAAGGTCCTCCACCACGTCGCGGCTGTCCTTGAAATCGGGATGGGTCGGAAGCAGAGGATCATCAACAACGAAATCCCACACGACCCCTTCAGAACGTTCGCCATGACGATTTACGCGCCCGCCGGTTTGAACGAGACTTGCAGCGCGGCAGCGCTCACGAAACGCAGCCGAGAATGAAAGGTCAACGCCGGACTCGACGCAACTCGTGGCGACAAAGACCCAATCAGAAGCAGATGTCTCCCCCGCAAGTCGCTCCCGCACACGGCGGATAACGCCTTCTCTATCAAGCGGCGCCAACGCCGTCGAAAGGTGCAAGGTATCAGCCCCTCGGCGACGGAGTTCGCGGGCCACTACAGCGGCGGATTGAACTGTATTAAGGACCACGAGACGCGGCCCCGGGTAACCCTCAATCCACCCACACAGCTTCGTAAGCGTGAGTGGTTCGCGGCGGCTTTCATAATGAACACGGCGCTTTTCAAATGCCACGCTCGGCCGACGAACGCTATCAGGAACTATCGACGGAATGCTTGCAGTCTTGCCCTCCCCCAGTATTCGGGGGTTCTCCCAGAATTTCGGAAGTGAACCAGAGCCGAGCACAAAACGGCATGACCAGTCCTCCGCAAAGTGCTTCAATTGGTCCCACATGAACGGCCAAAGATGTATGGGCATGGCAGCATGGGCCTCATCGATGAAGACGGCCGAACCCGGGAGTTGATGGAGCTTGCGCAGACGTACAGTTTGGTATCCACCGAGCGTCTCAAAAAACTGGACTGCGGTGGTCACGATGATTGGGGATTCCCATAAGGTCGAGAGATAGCGAATGTCGGGGGTCGCGAATTCCGCTTGGTGATGGTGCGCCGCAACTATCTTTTCGGGATCTTCGCCTGGCAGCGTCAGCGACTTGCGGTACACGTCAACCGATTGTTTAATGATATTCGTATACGGCAGCACAACGAAGATGTGTCTCAAACCAAGGTCATTTGCAGCTCGGAGCAAATACGCCATCACTGCGGTAGTTTTGCCACTAACGACGGGACTATCGCACGCCCAAATCGGCTGGCCGAGCATCGCGTTTCTGCACGCTTGGTAGACTTTATTCCTTAGAGTAGCCCTCGGTTCAGCATTGTGGGCGAGGTTCAGAACGTAATCGTCGAGAGCGGCCAGCCGGTCCTCCCAGCGGCATGCAACAGCTTCTCGATCCGATTCCTCCCCGTAATTGTGCGCCGTATCCGTGTGGTCTGCGTCCACCAGGCAACTGAGTAACAGGCGGCGCTCCAGCCCAGTAAGCTGCTGACGCGCGGCGACTGTCTCGGGCGGACAACTAGGAAATACCTGCCGATGGAATGCCAACAATTCAATCATTGCGGCATCGGTGGTCAGCTTGATTCTGTAATCCCTCAGTGCGGAGTAGGACGGATCTTGTGAGTTCTTCTGCTCTTTGGCCCGCTCTGCCGGCAGGTCGCACAGACCGGAATGATGGCCGTAGACTGCGAGTGCGGCTTCGGGTTGGTGAACATGGCAAAGATGGGCCACGCCAGCATCTACATGGTTTACAGGCAATGGTCCGCTCTCACTTGTACGGAGGACAGCCTGATTCCTCGGCTCCAGCTTGCCCAGATCATGGAAGATGCTGGCCCAAGCTGTGGCGGTCTGTAATACCGGTTTCGGGACGGAGCGATAGCGTAAGGCGGCCCGGATATTGAGCTCTGCA
>JASHSC010000460.1 GCA_030036915.1 Terriglobia bacterium | reverse complement strand
ATTTCCAACAAGATCGTCCGCACGCTGCACGTCACGCAGTCGGCGATCGGTGACAAGCGCGGCCTTTGGACCACCGTGCTTTCGGCCTCCATTTTGCTGGGCATCGACGAATAGGGGAGAGCCACGCTCTCTCCTCCACCTTCCTGACCGCTGCTGGAAGTTCCAAACGAAAGGGCCAAGACTCCAAATCCCCTAGGGGGCAAAATGCGCAAGAGCGATATCCTCTCCAAACCCACACGGCCATTGAAAATCGACGGCAGCAAGAGCGTTAGTGCCCTGCTCGAGAAAATGCAGGGCATCTCCTTTCAAGGCCGCAACCTGGCCATTGCCTACCAGGTCTGGAAAAAAATGCTGGGCGACCGTGTGATGATCATGATGGGCATGTCGGGCGCCATGGTGCCGGCGGGAATGCGTCGCCTGGTTGTCTACCTCATCAAGCATCGCCTGATCGATTGTCTGGTCACGACCGGAGCCAACCTTTTTCACGATATTCATGAAACCCTCGGCCGCCTGCACTTCCAATGCTCGCCCAGCATCGACGACGTGCATCTGCAGAAGCATTTGATTGACCGCATGTATGACACGCTGGCGGACGAGGAGGAATTTCGCGAGGCGGACGCCATGATCGGCCGCTTTGCCGCCACACTCGACCAATCGCGGCCTTACACCACGCGTGAATTCCTGAACCTTCTGGGGAAAGATCTCGCCAGGCGTGCGAAAGAAGACGGCATCGTTACCGCGGCCTATCGCGCCGGCATCCCGCTGTATTGCCCCGCCGTGGGCGACTCCTCCATCGGCATCGGCATTGCCGAAAACCGCCACGAAGGGAAGAACCAATTCACTTTCGATGTAATCGGCGACGTGCTGGAAACCGCTCACCTGGCCTCCGACTCACCCAACAGCGGGGTGGTGTATTTCGGAGGTGGAACGCCCAAGAATTTCGTGCAACAGACGGAAGTCACGGCGGCCTTTATGCGCAACGCCACCGAGGGCCACAAGTACGCCATGCAAATCGTGACGGATGCCCCGCATTGGGGCGGGCTTTCCGGCTGCACGCTGGAAGAAGCGCAAAGTTGGGGCAAAATTGCTCACGACGCCAGCATGGTCACGGTGCACTGCGATTCCACCATCGCCATGCCGGTTCTGGTTTCGGCCCTCGCCGAAAATGGCGCCCTGATTCGCAACCGCAAGAAGCCCGTGTTCTCGCTGGGGCGCGAACTCAAGTTTTCATTTTCCAGGTAGCACAGCCAGGTTTCCGGCCCTTCACAATCCCTTCGCGTTTTCCCTTCCGATTGTCGCCGGGGGGCATGCTTCGCGGCCATTCCACATGTATAATTCAGGGAGGGTTGGCGCGAGCTTGTTGCTCGCGCCGGCTGCGCGCATGCCCGACGATCAATTTTCCAATCCGGACACCGTCGCCAATCCCCAGGATGTTGAGCGCCTAGTGCGTGATTTCGAGCAGCGCACGCTGGCGGAATTGAAGGGCCGCTTCAGCCAATTGGTCTATCTTGCTTCACTGCGCGATTACAACACCGGCCGTTACAACCACTACGGATTGGAAACGCGTTACCCGTCGGAAGCCGTGGACGAGGGCCTGCGCCAGTGCCACATGCGGATTTTTGAAGAGCTGGTGGGGTTGTCGCTTCAGGAGCAGACGGAAGATTTGCTGGATTTCTTTGAGTCGTTGAAGGAGGATCGGGCCCGGCTGGTGAATGTCTGGAAGCGCTTGAGGTCCTACCAGATTCTCCCTCCGGAGGATTGCCATCCCCTGGCAAGGGAGCTGTTTGAAAAGAACACTGAGGTGATGTTGAAAATCCTTCGTGAAACCGACCTGTGGCCCCTACTGCACGATCCGCATCGCGACACCGATAACTTGCCCTAGCACCTCGCCGTCGTCGGGAATGCGGATGGTTCGCGGTCCGGCGGGAGAAAGCGGGTGCGGAAGCAGAGTCACTTCCTTCCCGCGCTGGAAGCACCAGCAGCATTCGTAGCTGTAGCGCAATTCCAGGAAATAAATGGGGCGATCATACTCCGTCAGCCAGCCGGAATTCACAATCCTGCGGCGTGAATCGTCAACCTGCACGATCGACCCCGGGCGCAACAACGGAACCATCATCTGGTCTTCCAACCCGATGAATCCATACCTGAATTTTTTCAGGTCGAGCTGGCTCAGCAATCCCGCCGGAATTTCTCCCCATGACTCAATCAATCTGGAGAGGAAGGCGGTCTTTTCCGGCCTGAATCCCGGATCGAAGCGCACCGGGAAACGAATCGCCCGCGCCGGGTCGCCCACCTCCACCGTGAAAAGGTGTGTGGAGGATTGCAACGTTGAATGGCGGTGTTCCGGCATCTTGCCCAGATTGATTCCGTACACTCCCATCATCTCTTCGATGCTCAGGCGGTAAATTACCGCCAGGCTGTAGAACTTGTAAATGCTGGGGAGCGAACCGTCATTCTCAATCTGGTTAAGGCGCGCCATGGAGACTATATATTCGGCGCTGCGTTCCGTGTCTGCAATTTCCAGGCTTGCTTCCTCCACCTGGCGCAGTGTCATTCCCAGGCGCTCGCGAATCTGTTTAAGTTTGAATCCCGCCTGCTGGCTAAGAGTGACCGCGGTGGAAGGCGATGGAACGGGAAGTGATTGGGACATATCCTGACCCTTGGATCAGACAAATACTATCCGCAGCTTCGGGCCGGATAGCACCGTGCTTTAAATAGAATACATAGGTGAAGCGGAGTTCCTCGGGACTAAGCCCCTTCGCTATTCTACTATACTGCCAGCGCGGAGAGTATAGTACTTCCGTATGGCTTTCTCGTCGAGTTGAAAAACCGGGGGGCTGAAATCGGGCGCCGATCTGTCAGTTATGTGAAGAACAATTGCGGATTTTCGGGGGTTGTATAAGTGGCGCATTACTTGACAGCCTGCAAGTTGGTGCTGATAATCCCAAAGTCGTAAGACCAATAACTGCGGCCTCACTGCGGGCGCGGGAACCAGGGGATGCTTGCGATGCTCCGAAAAGGGATAGTTCGACTCATTTCCGAAGACGGCCGCGCGACAA
>JASHSC010000459.1 GCA_030036915.1 Terriglobia bacterium | reverse complement strand
GAAGCCGTGGCCGCGCAGGCCCTTTTCGATAATGTAGGTGCGGCTGGCGATAATCCAGATGGAAAGTTTGCGCGCCCAGGCGGCGAGGGCTTCCACGTCGGAGGATGGGTTATCGCTTGCGGAGATATCGGCGATAAATAAATCGGGGAGTTTCGCGCCCGCGCCTAGTGTGGTCACAGCCTCAGGAATCGTCTCCTGCGCCTCGGCATCAAATCCCTCGTCCAGCAATTGCGCGCGCAGAAGGGCTCGCGCCTGCCAGTCTTTTCCGGCAATGAGAATGTGGCTCACCTTACCCCTCCTGCGCGGATCGCCCGCTCTCACACAGACATCTTAGAGTATAGGTGAGGTGCACCCTGTTTGTGGTTTCCCCTGGCGAGTTCGCGGCGCGAGTAATCCGGAAATTCGGAATTCAAGGACCTACGCCTGCTATAATTCGCTGTGCCTCTCGCCGGCCGGTAAGAGGGATTCAAATGCGCGTACTCGTTACAGGGTCGAACGGACTAATCGGCCGCGCCGTGCTGGCGTTTCTCACCGCCGAGGGCCACACCGTCTTCTGCCTTACCCGGCCGCAATCTCGACATCAGGACCGTATGATCCACTGGGACCCAGTTGCGGGATCGATCAACAAGGGCGAATTGGAGAATTTCGATGCGGTGGTCCACTTGGCGGGAGAGACTATCGTAGGGCGATGGACACCCGCGAAGAAGGCGCGCATTCTCGATAGCCGCGTCAAGGGCACGCGGTTGCTTTGTGAATCGCTCGCAAACCTGAATGAACGGCCGCCTGTGCTCGTTGCTGCGTCTGCCGTAGGCTACTACGGCGACGGTGGCGACAAGTTGATGACGGAGGAGAGTTCTGTCGGCTCGCTCTACCTCTCAGGAGTGACCAAAGCCTGGGAGGAAGCCACGTGGCCGGCGCGAGCAAGCGGAATTCGCGTGGTGAATCTGCGCATCGGCTTCGTTCTGAGCAAGGCCAGCGGCGGATTGGCGGCGATGCTTCTGCCCTTCAAACTGGGCCTCGGCGGACGCGTGGGAAGCGGACGGCAATACCTGAGCTGGATTGCTATTGATGATGTGGTGGGAGTCATCGCACACGCCATCCGGACCGACACCCTGCACGGCCCGGTAAATGCCGTAGCTCCCAATCCGGTCACCAACCGGGAATTCACCAAGGCGCTCGGCAGCGTGCTGGGGCGACCGACGATTTTTCCGATGCCGGTTTTTGCCGCGCACCTGGCGATGGGTGAAATGGCGGATAACCTCCTGCTGGCCAGCGCGCGCGTTGATCCCGTGCGGCTTCGCGAGACCGCTTATGAGTTCAAGTGTCCCGACATCCGCGGGGCCTTGCGGCACGTTTTGGGAAGAAATTGATCATCTGCGCCGTGGGGCACGCAGCGTGTATACTGATTGAACGATGGAATTTGCGCGTGTGATCGGAGTTTTTTGGCCGCCATGAAAGTCAACGTGCTGTTTTTCGGTGTGACTCATGACCTGACGGGCATGGCGCAGGAGCATGTGGACCTGCCTGCGGGCGAAAGCCTGGAGGGGTTGCGGCGGCGCTATGAAACCCGCTTTCCCAGCCTGCTTTCGGTGTCGGGCTCACTCCTATTGGCAGTGAATCAGGAAATTGCCAAGGCCTCAACGCTGCTTCAGGACGGGGATGAGGTGGCGTTCATGCCTCCGGTGAGCGGCGGGACGGGCAGTGACGTTTACCGCATCACACGCGATTCCATTTGTGCCGCCGATCTCGCCGGCCAGCTCCGCGCTCCGCGGGACGGCGCGGTGCTGGTGTTTGAAGGCATCGTGCGCAACCACTCGCGCGGACGCGCCACGCTTTACCTGGAATATGAGGCCTACGAGCCCATGGCGGTTCGCAAAATGGAAGAATTGGGGCAAGAGGCGAGGCAGAAATTCGCGATCGACTCGATTGCAATCATTCATCGCCTCGGGCGGCTCGAAATCGGCGAAACCAGCGTGGCCATTGCCGTCGCGGCCGAACATCGGCGCGCGGCATTTGAGGCCTGCCAATTCGCCATCGACCGCCTGAAGCAGATCGTGCCCATCTGGAAGAAGGAATTCTTCGCCGACGGCGCTGTCTGGGCCGAAGGCGAAGGGCAGTCAAAGGTCCTGGTGGGATCCCGGAAGTAGCGCGAGCGCCGTGGCACGGGCAGGATGGCCATGCCACATAGGGGTGCACTTAAATCATGCCGGATTTTCTTCAAGCCGCGACGGAAATCGCTCGGGAAGCCGGAGCATTGCTCGCCGGCCTGTTTAATCAGCCCCTGGAAATCAAATACAAACGCCGGTCCGACCTGGTGACGGAGGCTGACCGCCGGTCCGAGGCTTTGATCGTGGAGCGCCTGCGTGGCCGGTTCCCCGAACATGCAATCGTGGCCGAGGAAGGCGGCAACCACCGCTCCTCTTCCGACTATTGCTGGTACGTCGATCCCCTGGATGGAACCACGAATTACGCCCATGGATTTCCGGTTTATTGCGTCACGTTGGGCCTTGCATACCGCGGAGAAGTGATTGCCGGCGTCGTTTACGATCCCACGTGTGACCACTTGTATACGGCGGAGCGCGGCGCGGGCGCTTATTTGAACAACCAGCGGCTACACGTCTCGCGTACGGAAAATCTGAGTGAGAGCCTGGTGGCCACAGGTTTTCCACCGTTCGCCACCAATCACGATCTGAACATTCAGTTCTATTTCCGTTTTACCATGCTTTCCCACGGCATCCGGCGGGCGGGTTCGGCAGCGCTTGACCTGTGCTGTGTTGCCGCAGGCCGCTTTGAGGGCTTTTGGGAGCTCAAGCTCAATCCCTGGGACAAGGCCGCGGGGACGCTGCTGGTGACGGAGGCGGGCGGACGCGTTTCCGACGTGCACGGAAATCCCTTCAACTTGCTTGGTGAAGATGTCTTTGCATCCAACGGCTTCGTGCACGGCCAGATGCTGGAGGTGTTCGCGGAGGTTCTCGCGCAGCGAGTCCCGGGTAGTGTTGAGGGAGCCTAATGCTTCTTCGGAAGCTTGGGCTTGGAAGCCTCTTCCTTCTGCTTGATGGCCTTAATGGCCATGCTGCGAATGACCTCCGGGACGTTGCGGTTGAGGGAAAGCCCCTTTAAGTCGCGGTCGTTTATCCGGTTGATGAGCGGCATCGTAATGTCAATGGGGGCGCGGGGATTGTTAACGAGCGCCCGCATCACCACGTAAGATTTCATAAATTTGCGGTTGACGGCGATCAGGCGCAGCACTTCCTCGTTTACGTTCTTGGCGGCGGCGTAGCTTTCGGCCTCCGTCTCCGAGATTTTTGGGGATTGCAATACCGCGCGGGTAATCATTTTGTTTGAATCACGAATCAGGATGGTGCGGGTTTCAAGGTTGCCGGTGAGCGCTGCCTTGATTTTTTCCACCACGGACATGTTGTTGAGCTTTTGAATCAAGGTCGTGCGTTCGGCTTCAGTGAGTTGGTCATCCTGCTTGGTAGCTTCGGCGGGAGTCTCGGCTTTCACGCCCGCCACATCCTCAACTTTTTCGCCGGCCGCGAGCTTGGCGAGAATTTCAATGGTGACTTGGTCGGCGACGCGTTCGACAGTAGTTTCGGATTTGGCCGGGGACGTCTGGGCGGCCTCTGGCGCCGGAGGTTGCGGCGAAGGAGCGGGTTCGACGGGTTTGGCCGGCGCAGATGCGGCGGTTTGGGGCTTGGGCGCGGGCTTCGGTTTTAGAAGCTCCCGAGATGCGGCGGCAAGGCTGGGATTCCAGAGCAGAATTTCACGCAGTTCTTCCCGCTCGGCCAGGAGGTGCTCCGCGGCGAAGTGAAGCACATCGGGCGCAGTCTTGGGATTGGCCATCACCCGGCGGATTTCGGCCCGGTCAAATGATTGCAGCGTCTCCTTCGCCTTTTCACGCAGTTCCGCCTCGGGCGCGGAGACGAGCAGCGTGAGGATCTCGACTCTGTCCTCGGCAGGCAGAGGCAGTGAACCCTCGGCGCCCTTGCGGCGAACCACGTCGGGCGCCTTCCCTGCGCGGATTAAGTCCACCATGCGTTCGGAAATGTTATGACCTCACGGTTTCGAGTTTTTCAAATCATCGCGCGTCAAGTGAACGGATTTGGTTTCGCCACGGTTTCCCAGAGGCTTCAGCGTTTCACCGTTCAGCGTCAGGATTACCGCCTGCGCGTTTCCCGTCCGCACATCGAAGGACTTGTGCGCCTTCAAAGTCTGCACATCATTGGGATCCAACATGCGCATCAGGACGTTTTTCCCGTCCGCGTCCACGGAAACCCAGGCGGGTTCCGTGGCCGCAACTTGCAAGGTCAAATCCGTATCAGTCCGGGGCTTTGCCGCGGCGGGATTCCCCGTTCGCGATGTAGTTTGAGCCCCAGCGCTTGCAGTCGCCGGCGAAGACTGCCCTGCCGGGTTGGCGCTTGTCTGGGGCTCTCCTGGTGGAACCGGATTGCTGCCGGTGGCCATTGGTACGGGCGTTCCAGGTGTGGTGGGGTTTCCACCGCTCCCGGCGGGTGTCACTCCGGGCGTTGTGGCGTCGCCGGAAGTTGCAGGAAGAGGCTCCGCCGGGATCGAAGCCGGCTCGGGAGCGGCAACGGGCGGAGGTGGGAGTGCAGCAGGCGCTTCGGCGGCTCGCGGTGCGTAACGGAAAAGCAGATAGCCTGCCACCAGCAATGCGACAGCCACCAGCGGCGCCAGCAGAGGAGTGCGCTTGACAGGCCTGCCGGCTTCCGTCTTGCCGGCCACCAGCCGGTAGAGATCAAAGTCCGCTCCGGGTTGGGCGGCGAGCTGATATTCCGCCATCACGCGCTCTTCATCCAGGCCCAAATAGCGGGCGTAGCTGCGGATGAAACTGCGCGAAAAAATCCCCCCCGGGAGTTTGGAGAAATCGTCCCGTTCAATCGCCTCGAGAAAACGCAAGCTGATCTTCGTAGCAGAAGAAATTTCTTCCAGGCTCACGGCTCGCATTTCCCGCTCGCGCCGAAGATTCTCACCGAAGGCGGGCATAGGTCGGCTCGTTGCGCTCCTTCTGAATCAAGCCTCTTTCATCATATTTTCCCGCGCATTACAGTGTCAAATGCTTTAGCAGCCCGTCTTCGGCCTCCTTTTGCCGGGAGGCGGCATTACAAAATGCTGACAAAAAGGTTGAAAAGAAAGGCTCAATGGTTTAAAAGGTCTATACGCACCTAAATTTGCTGTTTGTTTGGAAACAGAATGGGCCCGCAAGAAGAGATTGCTGAACTGAAGCGTCAAGTGGAACGCCTCTCACTCTTTCACGAAGTGGGCAAGGCGCTTTTCTCCACTCTCGACTTGCAGAAGATCCTGCAAACCATCATGGAGAAGATCAGCGACTTGCTCCAGCCGGACACCTGGTCGCTGCTCATGCTCGATGAGGACACGCAGGAGCTCTACTTCGAGATCGCTATTGGTGCGGGGGCGGAAAGGCTTCGCGATGTTCGCCTGAAACTGGGCGAAGGCGTGGCGGGGTGGGTGGCCCAGACGGGCGAGCCGGTGCTGGTGGAAAACACCTCCACGGATACGCGCTTCTCAGGAAAGATCGATGAGTTGACGCACACGGAGACGCGCTCCATTGTCTGCGTGCCCATCAAAGCCCACGGCCACGTGCTGGGCGTCATCGAACTTGTCAACACACTCGGTAAACCCAGCTTCGGCACGGATGATATTCCCATCCTCAAGAGCCTGGCGGATTACGTGGCCATCGCGCTCGAAAATGCCCGCTACGTGCAGCGTATCCACGAGCTCACCATCACCGACGACTGCACGGCGCTCTACAACGCCCGCCACCTTAACTTCGTGCTCGATACGGAGATCTATCGCTCCAATCGTTATGGCTACGAATTTTCCGTGATCTTTATTGACCTCGACCACTTCAAACAGGTCAACGATGTTCACGGCCACCTGGTGGGTTCCAAGCTTCTCT
>JASHSC010000458.1 GCA_030036915.1 Terriglobia bacterium | reverse complement strand
CAACATCATCAAAGGTGATATGTCCTTCGTGGGGCCGCGCCCGCCACTTCCTGCGGAAGTGGAAAAGTACGAGCGCTGGCAGCGGCGACGCCTGCGGATGCAGCCGGGATTGACCTGCTTGTGGGCCCTAGAAGGGCGAAGCAAGCTCAGCTTCCGGCGATGGATGGAGCTGGACCTTGAATACATCGACCACTGGTCAATGGGACTCGATTGGAAGATCCTGCTCAGGACGATTCCCGTCGTACTCCTCGGCCGGGGCGCCAGTTAGTGCAATCACGACGAAGCGGAGCGTGACAATCAGTCGCGCAAAGCCGCCTCATAGGCGCGCAAATACGTCTGCCTCTCATTTTCCCAATTCAAAGTTTCTTCGATGCGCTTTCGCCCTCGCGCCCCCAACTCCGCGCGCAGACTTTCATGGTCCAGCAGGGTCATCATCTTGCGGGCAAAGTCATCCGGATCGTCATTCCGGGCGTAGAGGGCTGCGTCTTCCGCTGAGCGCCGGCCCTCCGTCAGGTCATAGAGCACCACGGGCAGGCCAAATGCCATATATTCCATGATTTTGTTCATGGTCGATTTGTCGTTCATCGGCGTGTATCGGTCAGGCGCCACACCGAATGCCGCCGTAGAAAAATAGGCTGCTACATCATCATCCGGGAGCCTGCCCGTAAATTTCACCCGCGTCTTGAGACCTTTTTGGCTCGCCATCTCCTTGAGGCGAGGGAGTTCCGGGCCGGATCCAATCAGCACAAACAGAGTGTCCTCGCAATTCCGGAGCTTGGAAAGAATAGAAATGGATTCGAGCAACAGATCCAGCCCGTCTTGATGGCCCATGACGCCGAGATAGACCACCAGATAGCGCCGTCCTTCCCTGAGCTCCGGCTGCGGCTCGCGAATTCGGACTCGAGCCAGGTCCGGGCAACTGCGCACAACGAAAGTGCGATCGCGGACCATGCCACCGCGGGTCATCGCCACGTCCCGATATGACTCGTTGGTGGCGATTGAAACACGCGCCGTTTGGTAAGTCAGGCGCTCCGCCCAGCACACTAATTTGTAACCAAAATCACGCCTCTGAAATTTCGCTTCGTAGAGTTCGGGGTTTAGATCGTGGTGGTCGAAGATGAATCGAATGCCGAATAGTTTGAAGAAGAGTCCGACCAGGAAAATCGTATCAGGGGGATTGCACGCTTGTAGGATGCGAAAGCGGGTTCGCGCGTAAACTCGCAGCGCAAGGAGAAATTGAGCGGCGAGCGCGACGGAGTATTCCAGGGGATAGCCGAGCGGACCGGTTGCCTCCCAAAGCCAGTGCCGATAAACCTCGATGCCATCAAGAGTTTCACGTGACTTGTGAAATCCGGAGCCTTTGGGGCAAATGACGGAGACACGATAGCCGGCGTCGCGCAAGGCGCGGGCTTCCTGCCAAACCCGCCGATCGATGGGGACGGGAAGGTTTTCGACAATAATGCAGACGGCGGGCCGTTCAGACGCCATGCCGGCACCCGGGCTTAAGATTCACGTTGGTCAACCATCCACGACGTTCCTTTTTCCACATATCGCATAAAGCAAATGAAAAAGCGTCATAGCCTGTGGTCGCGGGTAGGATCGGCCATCGCGCAGAAAACCGTAATCATCCGTCGAATAGGCGAAGCTCCCATCCTGACGCTGGCGCTGGATGACCCGCGTGTAGCACCGCTCGCTCAATTCCGCTGCTTCTAATAATCCGAATCCCGCCGCCTCACGCATCGCAGCCGCCAGTACTGCTGTGAAATAATCCAGCTCAGGTTTTTCATGGGAGCAATCCGCAGCGCTGGCACCGGACTTGGACACGCCCTTTGCAAGGAACTTCGCAAGCGACGGGAGCATACGCTGGACGCGAGCATCCGGCCGCAAGTCATTGGCCCACGCAAGCTTCAGGAATTGGAATGCGTTGTACTGGTAGCACAAGTAATGAATTCGCCCCTTTTCGTGAGGGCCATCGACGATATAAGGAAGCTCCCCGGTGGGAAGCTGCGCACTGGCCACAAAATCCAGCATGCTATCAACGTGCTCCAAAAATCGTGCTTCTCCAGTGGCTTTCCAAAGCCTTAAGAAGAGCCAAATTGCCTCGACGGAATTGTTGGGGATTTTTCCTCGCGGCTTATCAAAGTAGTTGATCGCTTTACCGGTGGCGTGAGTCTGGAATCCAATCTTCCTCGCCAGATAATCGTACCAGCGAACGGCCGCGTGAAGAAATTCCTCTCGAGGCTCACGGGCATACGTGGTAAGGAATCCGATGGCTCCCCAGTCCCCTTCCACTGTGGCCACCAGATTTCTTCGTTCGGGCAGCGGGTAATGCCAAAACCCCTCCGGTTGCTGAAAGTTAAGTGTCGCCTGAGTGCTTTCGAGGGCAAGGTCGCGATAACGGCGTTCGCCCGTTGCGTCTTGGAGCATCCAGTTAGACAAGATCCAGTATCCCTCAGATTGCAGGAAAACAAAGTCGTCATTCCAGCGGACAAAGCTCAGCGGGGATTTGAAAAATCTCCAGAACCGCAAGTTGAAACGAACACCCGCATCCGGCCCAAGGACACGTCCTTGTGAGTAGTGACGCCTCAACAAATGGGCGTGCAGGCGCTCTGCGGCGCGAAGCAGTTCTTGAGCGGTCGGCATTCGGTATTCCACTCGTGTCCGGAGCAGTAGCCTCGATTGGGCGGAAAGTTTCGCGCCCGCCTCGAAAGGTGAGTTTAATCGAATCGGGTAATTCGGCGAGGCGGAAATTGAATAGAGAAGTACACGGTCACCGGGTCGCGCCCGCCCCAAAAAGCGACACCTAACGCCGCAAAACCGCCGCATAAACATCAACGATCTGATGGGCTACCATCTCCATGGAGAGTTTGCGAATCCACTCCCGGCCGTTGGTCCGGCCGCCGCGACGGCAGACTTCGATAATCTTGTCGGCAATCGTCGTTGTCTCACGAGGCACCAGATAGCATCCCTCCGTGGGGCCAATCAAATCGGCGGCATCGCCCACATCAACGGTAATAACCGGCAGGTTCGTCGCCATCGCCTCCTTGACGGCATTCGGCGATCCTTCGAGCATAGATGCCATCACCAGGACATCGGCGGCGTTCATGTAGGTCGCAACTTGTTCCTGTTGCAAGCTACGGACCACCAGGATTTCCAATCCTGGATTCATCTCGCGCGCCTGGGAAACCGCGGCTTGAATCAAATCATAGCGTTTGCGCGCCTCGCCAGGATTGTAGGGAAACAGAACAAACTTCTTGTCGGGGTCGAGACCGAGCGTCCTGCGCGCGAGGACCTGGTCAACGGGGTGAAATAAATTGAGGTCAACTCCATTCGGAATGATATGAGCCGAGGAAACCCGAAGCTTGTTGGCCATTTGAGGGGACTTCACGATAACCGCATCGGCCAGGCGCGCCAGGGTGAAGCCTGAGATTTGCAAGAGCCTGCCGACAACCGTAATTCTTCCATTGCGTGCTGGGCGGCCAAGAACATCATCGCCCATAAACGACACCACGAGCGGCACGCGCCTCTGCCATCGCGCCACCCAACCCGAGAGGCCAAAGTGGGCATGAATCAAATCGTAATGCTTGTCCCGAATTCGCCTTCGAACCTGGCGGATGCCTCGAAGGTAATTCCATTTGGACTCCCGCCCGTTTACGAACAGAACGTCAAACTGTACTCCCAGAGGGACAAGCGACTCCATTTGCGCTTTGACGAAGCTGCCATAGCCCGGATCAGCTTCGGTTGGCCAAAGGTTGGTGACAACCAAAACGTTATAGGGGGTCATTTTCTTAAGGAAAGCTCGCGCCACGCCAAACGATCAATGACCTTGTTCCTCAAACATTCTCACGGGCGACTCGTGGATCACAAGGAAGCCCCTACATCTGTGCCGTCTTTCTTCGATCCAATGGCGATCCCTAAGCGCAAGGCGATGAAGGGCGTCGAGGTCAGGAACAGAAACATCATCAGGACCGGAGACGTGCCAAAATTGAATTCGAAGCAGCCTTCCGCGAGGAAGCCCAGCAAAACAGCGAAGGAGGCATCAGCCACCCACCGTTGCGCGGAAAGACGCCCTCGCATCTTCCAAGTGAACCAACCGAGCGCCGCCATCAGCCACACCCACGAGGCAAGGCATGGCAGTCCACGTTCCGCGCCGAATTGCAGGAAATCATCGTGAAGGTGGTTGTGATATCCAGGCTCGGGGGATTTTCCCGGTGGAAGGTAGAGGTCGTAAACCTCCACTATGTTATTCGGACCGACTCCCAACCATGGATGCGCCTGGATCATTTTGATTGCCACGCCCCACATCTCCAGGCGGATGGATAGCGCCGGTTCTTGCCTGGGGTGCAGGGCAAGGTGAACTCGCTCGCGAATCAGGGGAGGCGATCCCAAATAAGCCACGGCCAGCAAAATCGGCAATGCCCAAAGAACTTTGGGCTTCCAGCAGACCACAAGGTAAATTCCCGCCAGGAAACATCCCAGCCACACACTCCGGGTAAAGTTGAGAACGATTGAGATTACGACAAAGGCAAACACTGCCCACCAGAGGGGCGAAACTCGAAAATCGAAACCGGAAATTCGGCGCTCCCGCTCGGCATTTCCATTCTGCCGATGCGAAGCCCCATCCTTGGAGAGCAGCAAGAAGGCCACCAGAAAGACAAAAACCAGCATCTGCTGTCCGCCGAAGTTCATCCAGTGTCCCATGAATCCCTCGATGCGCCCGGACGTCAGATAATGGTAGATCTGGCCGGGATGATGGGCCCGCACATCGCGATACTCGATCACGAACTGCACGATCGCAACCAAGCTGGTGAGCAAGGAGACGGCAAACAGGCCTTCCAAGAGGCGGCGCAAATGCCGGGCGCTGACGATGAGATTTATCGCCAACAGCCAAATGAGAAACAGAACGAGCTTTCGGACAGCGAACCACGCCACAGTTGGGTTCGTCGCCGCGAAACTCGAAGCCAATGAAAGCAGGCAGAAGAGCGCAAGGGGAATTTTTACCGGCAAAAATCCGATGCGAGGCCGGGAGCGCAGCACGTGAACAGTATAGAGAATCCCCGCTCCGGCCAGAAATGCTTGGGAAGCGGCAATGGAGATTTGAAGAGTGAGTACGAAGAAGGTAAAAAGAACCGCGGCCCAGCGCGCAAGTGGAGGCTTTGGCAAGTCGCCGCACGTTTGTTCCAGGATGGTGGCAACACTCATCACGAGGACTCTGTGACTGTATTGGAATCAACGCAGGAAAACAAGGGTGGAAACGGGATTAGGTTGACGATGCTTACCGGCGATGCAGCGTAAAAACCGCGGCTTAGGAAGTGAAAAAGCGGGGATACATTTTGGCCGCAATCTGTCTTGCCCACCCCCGCCTTATGCCCGAGAAGATGTCATAGGCCAGGAGCCCGATCAGTACCGGTCCGGTCACGATCACATTATGATTGTAGGCAAGCGCCTGGGAGAGATGGCCATGAAAGAACGCGGCCAGGGCCCTGGTGCTGCCACAGGCGGGGCAGGCGCTGAGACCAAACAAGTGTTTCCAAACGCAAATGTCCGGACCCATTGCCAGAGTGTCAGGAGGAATAACCATAAAAGCCACCAGGGCGAGTGACAATACCATCCACCGAGGAATTCCCGCCGAGAAGGGTTTCATGGAAGCCTACATGCGAAGAAGTCTGCCGTTGGAGTCCGGCAGGCGATTCAACCCGA
>JASHSC010000044.1 GCA_030036915.1 Terriglobia bacterium | reverse complement strand
GTGGTCCCCTGGAAGTGGTCTTCCGGACGCAGACTTACCACCTGGACCAGCAATTCGGCCGCAGCGTAACGCTGGAAAACGCCATGAAGCCCGAGCCGCTGGTGGTTTATGCGCTGGAAGGCCAGCCGCTGCGGCGCGAGCAGGGGTTCCCCATGCGGCTGATCATGCCGGGATGGTATGGCGTGGCGAATGTGAAGTGGCTGGCGGAGATTCACCTTCAGCAGGACCGCTACCTGGGGAACTTTCAGGCGCGCTGGTATCGCTCCGTCGTGGGCGAGGGCGGCAGCGGCGGAGACACTGACCCACAAACGCAATGGGTGGAGACGGAAATCACGCGCATGCACCTGAAGTCGGTGATCGCCAAGGTGACTAAAGCGGATGGCGCCTATCAGATTCTCGGCTATGCGCTGAACGACGGAACGCCCCTGGCCAGCGTGGAGGTGCAGATTGACGGTGGCCCGTGGCAGAAAGCGACACTCGCGCCGACCCATGACCGCTACTCGTGGAAATTATTTACCTATCGGTGGGAAGGGGCCACGCCCGGCGATCACACCCTGGTTTCCCGCGCCACCAACGTCAATGGAGCAGTGCAACCCACCGAAGCTGACCTGAACCGAAAGAAAACGTTTCTGCAAGATGATGGGCAGTTTCCGCGGAAGGTCAGGATTGGGTGAACGAAACGTGGCAGAGGGGGCAAACCGCGGGAAAGCAGGGCACGGAATGTTACACTAGATTCCGCAGAACCTCCGAAAACCAGCATAACGTTCCGTCCCGGTATACCCAACGACGGTGTCAAATTCCAGGCGGAGATAGGGTCGTCATCCCTGCCTACTAAAAAAGCTTTTCAGCTAAGACATTGGCAACATAATTCGGATCACCTACGCCCTGCAGCCGTTCACTTGCGGGAATGGGCCGCCACTTGATGATGCCCGTCGATTCATCCACGATCAAGAGATTGGTTTGCTTATCAATCGGCACTTCATACTCATGCTTAGGAAGCCCAAAATGGTCGCTTCCCGCCCACCCGTTGTATCCCCGAATGGCGTCCAACTCCGCTTCCTGCAGGTTATTGTCAAAGTTCCCAGACTCAAAATCCGGCAATGTGATAGTTAACGGTGGCTTCTTGTGGTGCGTTCGGTGATGGTTAAATTGCTCCACGAGTTTCTTAAAATGGTGGCTCGTGCGCACGGACTCCGGATAGTTCTTTGCCAACGCGAGTTTATGATCGAGGAGAATTTTCGCGGCTGCGAGATTCTCTTTCCAGTTCCAGATTTGGGCCTGCGTCGGGTGCTTGGCGTGGGCGGGACAGTGCTGGGGCAGACATTTCCCTTTAATACAGGGAGTGATGGATGCCTGCGGATCGGTTAGAGGGTACGTGATTTGAAACAAACCCACACCGCCCAGATTGTCTTCGCTCCAAAGAGGGTGCCTGCCCGTGGTCCCGTCGTTGGTATGGCTCAGGAATTGACGCACCTTGCTCTCATGCCGCGCGATTCTGCGTAGTGTGTTGTTGGGAATTTCCGGGGAAAGAACCTGAAAGGTCGGGTTCTTTCCCACGACACGAAGTTTGTGCGTCCTTGCTGAAAGTTTTGTTTTCCCAAATTTGGTCTCCACGGTAATCGTCAGGTCTCCGCCCTGAAGGGAGGAGAACTGAGGAGTAAAAACCTCGTAGGCTCTTAGAATCCGTGGAGGTATGGGAGGATGAGCCACCGTATATTCCGGCAATGCATGCTTGACACCGTGGGCGTTGTAACGGAGGGTTGCAGTCCACGTGAATTTCATCGAGTCCGTGGCGTCCGGACCCAAGCCCGAAACGCGGGCCCAGGCATTTACCTCCGGCATTGCCGGCTCTTCTGTAAGGGGGAATTCGGGACCAGGATTTCCAATATCCGTATGAATCTCGATTTTGGGGTGGACATGGCGGGCCGTGCCCGGAACTCGGCTCGCATGGCGACACATGGTTCCTTTGTCGCATGCCACCGGATTAGTTTCTGGGTCGATTGGACCCGACATCTCTGCAAACCTCGCCCGCAAGCCGGAATTCACGCTCTGCGGCGCACAGTCAGGATTCGCTTGAGCATCCTGAAGGGCACCAGTATACACGTCGCCCGCTTCTTCACAACCACATATTTGAGATAATTCGGAAGCGATAAGGCCGGCCCATTTCGTTGGAGACGTCTGGATTGGGTGAAGGAGCAGTGTGGAGCGCAGAGTTGCCCAGCTTTTTGGGGCTACTCTGCGGCTTTTTGGGGTGAACCGTCCAGACCACGAGAGGCTTGTTTGCATGCCGCAGAGTAGGGCCAAAAGCGCACAACTCTGCGCTCCACCCCTTTTCGTGACTCGGTACTTTATTCCTTCCCTCGAAACATCCGGACATCAAACTCGAACGCCCTCGGCTCGTAGAACTTTACCCGGGCGAAGTCAGCGTGAGCGGGATTCAGTAAGACGTTCCATTCGCCGGGAATGGTTGCTGCCGGCACAAGCAATGTGACCGTCCGCCGGGCCTGAATCCACTGGTCCCCGAATCGTCGCAGAGATTCATCCCGGGTCCTGCGCCAATTGAGTGGCAACGCATCGAGGGCGACTTTCTCAATCTGAAGTTTCTCAGGAACTTCGCCTTCAATCGAGACCAGGTCTTTGGGCTGCAGGCGCGGCTCGATGTTGACGAACGTCTCAATGGCTGCAAGCGCGAGGGAAGTGGAGGCGTAGACGACTCTTGTTCCTCGACTGTTCCAGCGGCCGCCGTAGAGGAAGGCGCCTTCCCCACGGGCAGCGTCGGCAGCGTAGCGGCGCCGGCAGATTCTCCAGAACTTCATCAGGTGTAAACGCCGTAGGCAATGCGTCCAAGAACGTCTTCCACCGCCCTGGCGCCAAGGTCGGTATCAAGCTGATCGAGAGGGCGCTCCCCGCCCAGCGCGCGGTTCGGCGTGCGGAGCCACTCGACGGCCTTTTCCTCATCGCCAATCATCTCGACCGCATGCGCGAACACCCTGGCGAGGCGCACGGTTCGGTCGGACTCGGCGGCAGTCAGCCGGGAGTGCTGGCTCAGGCGGCGGGTCAGCGTTCGCTGCGGAATGCCCAGCTTCTGTGACAGGACGGCATTGGCCAGATCCAGCTTCTCCGCTAGCGCAGTGACGGAGCCTGCGGGCAAGCCGTCGCGAACCAACCGGGCCAGGTCACCTGTTCTCCGGATGCTCTTCCCGAGTACCCTGCGGCCGCCTAGGACCTCGACAATAGCTTCGGTCTCCATACTGGCCTCCTGGCTGAGTATGATACGCCATTTGGCCAATTACTGCAAGCTTGGGATGGCCGGCGCGAAGGATGTTAGGGGTGGCGCAGAAATCGCAATTGATGTCTGCGTCATGGCAGCACCTCGCGGGGCGAGGTGCGGGTCGCACACATGAACCCCGATGTATGCGCCACCCACGGAGTTCGCCCGTGGCCATTCAACCCAAGGGGTAGTACCCGGATAGTACCTTGGTACTATGGACGCCCGATTGAGAGAGCGTAACTTAGACTCTTACCTGTAAACCCCGGCTCCATATCATCGCTACCGGCTTGTGGGACCGCCAAACGCAAGCCGCATTGCCAATTGGCAAGGAGAGAACCTTATGCAAATATTTGATCAGGTTGACCCGGTTTCGCTTGAAAGTCGCGAGCAGCATCTCTGGTTCCTGGCGCTTTCGATTCTTTTCCTTTTCGCCTTGGGGATAGCCCTCCTGATGTATCCGGCGGTCTTTTCAATGCCGACAGCCCTGAAGGTGGTTAGCCCGCGCGAGACCTTTTACGGTTTTTGCGTGATGGCAGTTTTAGTGATTTTCTATTTGGGTGACAGACAGCTCATCATCAGCCGCCTGCGCAAGAAAACCGGCACGGAGTAGGTGTCGACGGTCCGCCTTCGGGAACAATCAAGGCCCGGTCCGCTGGACGGTAGATGGCGAAGCGTGGATAGAGTTACCGGTGGGCGGGTATTGAACTGCGAAAAATTTGGACGACGAAAGCAAACTGTAGGAACAACCCTCGCGATTGCGCTATGGGCGGCCACGAGAGCCGCCCCTACGAATCCAGGAGGCCGCGACGGCGGCCCCTGCATGCGCGGGCTGCGCTCAGCTCAACCGGCCGGGAAGGAACTGGGTGAGGTAGCGATGCGCCAGGATGAAGCCGTCTTTGCGCGTCTGAGGGAAATCCGGCTGGCTGCTGCTGTGCGGCGTATCCCAGAAGCCGTCTTCGTGCTCCACCGCCGCTCCTCCCTGGAATTTCGCTTGCAACAACACCGTGATGAACTTTGGCCAGTCAATCAGGCCCTGGCCGGGGATGCGGTATCGCCACCAGCCGTGGCCGTGGATTCCCACCTGCTGAATGACGGGCTGAGTGATTTCCGTGTCTTTCAGATGTACGGCGCGAATGCGGTCACGCACGCGCCACGCGGCGTCGCACGGGTCGATGAACTGGCGGATCAAGTGTGACGGATCAAATTCCAGGCCCAGCCGCGGGCTCGGCACCAGCTCGAAAACATGCTCCCACGCGGCGGGAACCGTGGCGAAGTTTTCCGCCGTCGGAAAGTTCTCCCACCCCATGCTGATGTCCAGCTTGTCGAGCACGGGAACGTATTTCTCATTCACCACTTCGGCGAGTTCCTTTACCTGGCGGTCCATATCGGCTCCGGGAATTCCGCCGGAGAATGTTCCGCAGAACTTGCAGCCCAGGCGGTGCGCGAATTCCAGGCAACGGATGAAACGATCATTCGACTTGGCGCGCGCGACCGGATCGGGATCGATATGATTGATTCCCCACATGCACTCAATGCTGATGATGCGCGCCCCGGTTTCGCGCGAGGTGTTCAGAAATTCATCGATTTGCGAGTCGGAAGCCTTGTCGGGGTCGAAGTTGCCGTTGAGGATGACCACCACGCCCTCATACCCAACGGAGCTGGCAAAGGCGAGCTTCTCGCGCGAATAGTCCGTAATGATCGCCAGCTTGGGATAAGGAGTTTCGGGCGCGAGGCCGGTGAAGGACTCGGCGGCGCTGCCGGGCGCCACGCCACCTTCGGTTGCAGAGGCTGAACCAAAGGCCTCTCCGGCCGTCGCGGCCAATCCACCCGACCCCAGCGCTGCGGCCGAAGCGCCGCGCAGAAAGTCGCGCCGCGGCAGTTTGTTTTCAGAAAGACGATCCGGCATTTTCCACCTCACTTGACTGGATTAATTCGCGTCAATCCCCATTCACATGTTGATGCGGCCGCCTCGGAGTGCGCGAGGCAGGATTTTCCAACTCCTTGCCAAAGCAAGCCAGTATACAGAAAAACTCGTCGAGTTGAACCTCAGTTCATCGAATCCTCTATGCCCCACTCCCTGGCTTCGGCGGTATGCATCCGACAGTCAGAATTCCTTGCTCGGTGAGGGGGAATTACTGGGATTTGACTTGGCGGGACGAAAGCAGGTTTGCGCAGGCAGTCCGGCCGTTAGCCTGCGGGTTCGGCTGTCCCCCGACCGGGCGATAGTCACGGTAGCTCTCACTATGCTTATAGTCCTTCTGCCAGAACAGAACGTTTGTCCGGGCCTCGAGGCTGAAATGTTTCGGCAGCCAGAGTCCGGGCGCTACGGGAGTTTGCTCAAGCAGGAAGCGAGTTCCGGGAAGGACCTTGGCAATCAACCAGCCGAGCCTCACGGGCCGGAAGGCCACGGCTTCCACTTTGACCCACTGATATGACTGCTGGTCAACCCAAAGCGTTCCATTCATGCCCTTCATGACACTCGTCTTCCAACTCGAGGGTTGGTAAGAGGGGCGGGGAATGGCAGAAATAACGAAGACATTGTGCCCGTCCAGTTTTTCTTCGCGCAGGAGTTGGAAGTCAAATGCCTCAGCCATTTCATCGATGAGGGCAAGGCTTCTGCTTCGATCTTTCCGGTATTCTGCCAGGCGTTTTTCGCGGCTCTCGGCCGACTCGTTTGACCGCATAGCGATTTCCTGCTGGACTTTGTAGCGTTCCTCCACCGCCTGTTGCGGGGGTAGAGGTTCGCCATTGATGGCGAGGAGGCATGAATAGGGCGATCCATCGAGCATCATCACTCGGTAAGTTTTGGAGGTGGTTGCCCCATTCCTGACGTTCACATCCTGCTCAACGTAGGAAAAGTGAGAATTCGCGTTCCAATCGGCCTGTGTAGTGGCGATGGATCGCTTGACGATTTCGGATGCCGTGAGCTGATATCCAAAGGTCGTCACGGGGAAGGGGAAGAGGAGGGCCGCGAGACACAAGACCCGGCAGTGAAGTGGCGAACAAAGACCTCGACGTTGCGATTCAAGCAGGCTCGCGGGAAAAACCTTCCCAATAGGCGTCATCCCTTCTCTATCCCCCGGCGGACGGGCGCGCATTCGCTCCCCCTTTCAGGAACCGCGCCGAGAATCGTTGCGGCACGGCGTCGCTCGCCCAATCGAGCGTATTTCCCAATGGGCGCGTGAGAGTGTCGAATAGGCCAAAGCTCTCCTGGTCCTTGTGCCCTTGAGCATCCACAATGCTCAGGCGAAAGCACGGGATGCTGCCTTCGCGGGTAACCAGGATTGGGAAATAACCCTGGAGCCCGCTCTGCCGGAAGGCCACGACGTACATTTGTTTCCGCTTCCACCAGGTGAGAACCTGAATCTTCGTAAAGTCGCAATTC
>JASHSC010000457.1 GCA_030036915.1 Terriglobia bacterium | reverse complement strand
TCCCGTCGCTGCCCTCGACCAGTCCCCCCTCGGGGTACGCCCCATCCGGGCAGCCGCTTTGCTGGCAAAACCTGTAGAGCGTTGTCAGCGCGCCGCTCGGGGTGATTTTGAAGACTGTCCCGGCGCTCTGTTGGAGCTGTCCGTTCGTCTGCATTGTTTCGTAGAAGGCCGTTGTCCCATAGAAGTTTCCGTCCTTGCCTTGGACCAGCCCCGACGCGGTGTGCCACCCGTCTGTGCACGCGCTGTTCGAGCAGAAGCTGTAAAGCGTTGTCAGCGTGCCGGCCGGGGTGATTTTGAAGACAACGCTGGGACCGCCCACAGTGTTATTATTGGGCAGAGTGATGTAGCCGTACGTTGTCCCGTAGAAGTTGCCGTCGCTGCCCTTGATCACCCCCGCGTAGAGCACAGCCCCGTCCGCGCAGTTGGTTTGCGAGCAGAAGCTGTAAAGCCTAGTCAGGGTACCGCTGGGGCTGATTTTGAACACCGTGCCGGGGTATGCGGCGAGCGAGCCTCCGCCAGTTGTCCCGTAGAAGTTCCCGTCACTGCCTTGAACCAGCGCTGCGGTGGGCGCCTCCCCCTCGGCACAGCTTATGCCAGAGCAGAAGGTGTAAAGCGTGGTCAAAGTCTGCGCTTTGCCCACCGGACCTGCCGCCACGATCAGTCCCAAGGCTACACAGGCCGCCAGCGCATTGGCCTTGAAGCGCTTTTTCCGGCTCGCCGAATGTGCAGCTTCCTTGCCTGACCGCTCGGTGGATGAACCTGAATGAGAACCTGAATCTCCCAAGGGATTGTCGTACACCCCAACCTCCTCGGTTGTTCAAAAATCCGGGATCCCAACAGCGTTTTCACTTAATCATTGAGGGACTGCCTGTGTCTGGCAGAGAAAGCGCGAAGCCTCCACCGTGATGCTGGCAGTCATGGCGTCCGTGCCAGAAGCCCTACGAGAGCTATCTGAACAAGAGGGTGAACGGACCAGAAAATGTACTAATGAAACCCCACCTTGATAAGGCATTTAGCACAGGATAGATGTTATGTACGATTAAATACCGTAAAATGTCAAGAGCTAACGAGTCCAGGGGACTGGCGGCAGTGCTGAGATGGCGGCGGGAAATGTGGATGTAGAGGGTGGTTTCTTCCAAATCGCGGTGACCGAGCAGCAACTGGATGGTGCGCAGGTCCGCACTCGCCTCGTGGAGATGAGTCGCAAAACAATGGCGCAGCGTGTGCACATGCACGGGCTTGTTGAGGCCCGCCCGCTGAGTGGCATAGTGACAAGTGCGCCAGACGGTCTTAGTATTGAGGGGTTGCGTGGCGGTGTGCCGTCCGAAAGAAGCTGCTCCGCGCTCGGCGTCATGACTAAGAAGGCTATGGAAGCTGGAATCACGGATTAGGAACGAAAAACGCCCCGCTCGTCAGGTACTGTTCCATCCCGCTCATCATGGTTCTGCGGATAAGGAGACCGCCGACCATGAAGAAAAGGGATCCAAAGAAAAAGCCGTCCCGCGCTAAACGAATCCTTCGACTCCCCGATTTGGACCACTCCAAGATCGCCGTCCTGAGCACTCTCAGCTCGCCGGACTCTCAGCGTTCATACCGGTTTGCAATCGACGATTTTATTTCGTGGTACTGTTCTGAGCCTCGACTGGCCTTCAACAAGACCGTCGTCCTGCGGTACAGGCTGCAGTTGGAAGACTGGCATACGAAGCCGCGGATACCGGCCTGCTGGGCCCCGAGTTGGCGGCTGGAATCCGCCGCGTCAGGGGCGCAAAAAGACTCGGAGTGCGACTTGGCAATTGGCTCAGCCCCGAAGAGGCTAAAGCATTGCTGAATTCCGCAGACCTCCAGACGGTCAGGGGCAAGCGCAGCCGAGCCATCCTCGCGGTCTGCCTCGGTTGTGGACTACGCCGCTCGGAGTTGGCGCATCTTACCGTCGAGAGCGTGCAAAAAAGAGAGGATCACTGGGCCATTGTCGACCTAGTTGGCAAAGGAGGGCATATCCGGACCGTTCCCGTGCCGAATTGGGTCAAATCTGCCCTGGATGTATGGATGGAGTCCACCAACGTTTCCAGTGGGCGAGTCTTCCGTTGCGTGAATAAGATCGGCGCCGTCTGGGGTACGGGGGCGACCGAAAAGGTCATCTGGTCTGTAGTGAAGGAATGCTCGGAGAAGGCAAAAATAGCAAAACTGGCGCCTCATGACCTTCGCCGCACGTGTGCCCGGCTCTGTCACGTCGCAGGTGGGGAGCTTGAGCAGATCCAATTTCTGCTCGGGCATGTGAGCGTGCAGACGACGGAACAGTATCTTGGGTGCAGACAGAGGCTGAAGAATGCAGTGAATGACTGCATAGGAATCGGACCTGAGAAAGATCGTCGTGGAGGGTAGGCAGGGAAAGCATTAAGTCTTACACCTTTCGTCGAAGCGGTGACTTTTCATTCCCAATCCACGATTGGCAATATGGCTCACGTGAAAATCACTATCGGTGGCGCGGAGTGAACTTTGCCAGCGCGGCCTCGCAGGCTTCAAGCTCCTGCTGGACTCGACCCGGATCACGCTTGTCCAATCCGGAGACGGTTCCGGAGCGTTGCGCATTCTGCCAGAGCTCGAAGCTCCGCCGGTAGGCCGCTTCCGCAGCCTGCCAGTGCGTGAGGCTCGCCGGGCGGGAAGAATTCGGCTGAGCAGCGGCGCGCGCGTGGGCAAATCCCAGTTGGGCATATGCGTCGGCTAGGTCCGTGAGCTTGTCGGACTTGTCGGCCGGATCCAGGCGGTACAAATCCTGCGCAATGGCCAGACCACGCTGAACATCTTCGATTCCTTCGCTGAAGCTGCCCTCTCCCACCAGGGTGACGCCGATATTTTTCAGGCTCACGCCGAGAAACCTTCTGGCCCGCATTTCATTTGGATCGGCAGAGGTCAGCAAGGCAAAGCCCGCC
>JASHSC010000456.1 GCA_030036915.1 Terriglobia bacterium | reverse complement strand
TCATGAACTTTGTCCGGCACGGTCAGGCTCACTTCGGGGTCCGGCGTGCTGCTCACGTCCTTCGTCTCGAGCTTCTTGCCCTTTTCGTCATAAACAGTGAGCGAACCGTAGAGTTCTGAAGTGCCCAGCGTGGAAGTCTGAAGATTGATGAGCCATTTTTCGCCGGGCGACACAGTTAGCTTGTAGCGGTCCACCTCGCCGGGCTTCAGAATTCTTCCGTTCACCACTGTGGAGGGTTGAAGCACCGCAACGGAGCCGCCTTGCGTGGCGAGCGTTTCGGGCAAATCGCTGACGACGAATTGAAAGGGCAGAGTCCCCAAGGGGCGCGGGCCGGGAAGGGCAATGGGTATCGTTGCTTGCCCGGCGGGAACGTTCAGATCCGGGTGCACAACCACGGGCTTCGGAAGATTGCCGCCGAACAGCGTCACATCGACACTTTTGCCGCGCTGCCAACCGAGGGGAAAGATTCCATCCGCATAGGCATATTCGCCAATCAGCAGGCGATAGAAGTTTTCGGCTTGCTCGCTGAATTTGGAATCGTGAACTTCCACGAAGTATTTCCCCGTCTTGGGGAACGTTATGTCGAGACGCGAGTCGACTCCAAGATTTACGCCGTCGTCGTTCTCGGCGATTTGCCGGCCACTGGAATCGCACACGACAATCACCGGATCAATCGCCGAGCCGATGCGGCGGGCTTCAACTTCCGGCACCAGGCGCTGGCGAGCCGCAACGCTGATGGAGTAAAAGTCCTCGTCAGGTCCGGTCAAGGTTCCGGTTACGGCAATCGGAAAAGTGAGCGGCTGCGCCTGAGCGATGGAATCGTTGGGCTCCTTCTCCGCAATCTCTGGCAGGTCGCTGACGGTGAAGATCTGGACGTTGGAAAGTCCTGAGGCTGTGTGAATTCGCAGGGGATATGCTCCCACTGCGGCGTCCATAGGAAGTTGAATCAGATAAGCCAACTCTTCGCCCGTATCGGCGTTCTTGGGTGCGGCAAATTTGGTGATGGTGGCGGGCAGGGAAGTGATCAAATCCGCTCCATCGGTAAGTCCCTTGCCCTTGAGCGTCAGAGTAAAGGTCTTGCCGCGCTGGCCGCCGCGGGGTTGGATGTCATTAAGGACCGGTTCGACGGCCAAGAGCGGTGCGGCCGCGATAAAAGCCAGAAGCAAGCACAAGGCGAGTTGGCGACATCGAGCTAACATTGAAATCATCCCTTAAAGTCCGCCTTGCCTCGCGGAGACCGTGGACTCTTTTTGAATCGGAACAGGGATAAATGCTTTGGAAAGCTGCCCGGACTTCACATCGTAAATTCTGACCATGCCGTCGAAGCCCGAGGCGGCAAGATGCTCGCCGTCCGGCGCAAAGGCGAGTGTGTAAATCCCGCCCTTATGGCCCTCGAAGGTCGCCACGTGGTCGCCGGTGTCGGTTTTGTACACCTGCACCACATTGGTCGAGCCGCCCACGGCAATTTCCGACCCATCAGGACTGAAAGCCACGGCAACAACCGCGCCATCCTGTTTATCGTACTCGCGAATTAGCGTGGTGGTGTCGCCGATCACCAGTGCCTTGGGGCGATGAATCATGTAGAGGCGCGGCACGCCTTCCTCGCCGCCCACCAGCACGTTGTCATGCTTGGGCTCGCGCTGAATCGCCACCAGCTCGCCCTTGATTTGGTTGATGTTTTCGATAAACACGCCGCCCTGGAGGTTGGTGAGCTTGCAAGCGCCGTCGCGGCCAACGGAAATCAGTTGGGTCCCGTCCATCGAGAAAGTCGTGCCAAACACCCAGCCGTCGTGTTGCTTCACGCCCAGCAGTTCTTTGCCGCTGGCGACGTCGATCACGTGTATTTCATTGTCCGTGCCGCCGAAGGAGAGCTTGGCGCCGTCGGGAGAAAACGACGCGCCGAAGAGCGTGTCCGATGTCATGGGGATGGACTTCAGAAGCTTCTGCTGCGCGACGTCCCACAGTTCCACCTCGCCGAGCGTGGCGGGCGTGCCTCCCACGGCGGCGAGGATCTTTCCGTCCGGCGAAAAGGCCAGCGAAGTGATTTTCTCGGAAATCCCGGGCAGGCGCGCGAGCAAACCGGAGCCGTCACCTTTGTGGAGGAGAATCTCACGATACCCGGAGACCGCAAGGAGGCTGCCGTCGGGTGAGTAGGCAAGCGCCGTAACCACCGGCGCCGCGTGGTATTCGATGGGTTTGCCGGGAACCACGATGCTGCGCGCTTCCGCCGGAGTATCGTCCTTCGCGCCCTCGCGAATCCAGCGGCGGAAAAGGTCGATCTGATCGGCGGAAAGTGGGGTTTGGCCAAAAGGCATCTGCGGCTTCTGCGCGCCCGTCAGGTATTGAATCAGCAGACTCTCTTCAGGCTGGCCGGGATTGACGACTTTGCCCTTTGCGCCGCCGGTCATCAGGCCTTCGTAGGTCGTTAAGGTAAGGTCGCCTTGCTTGACGGAAGGCTGGTGGCAACCCGCACATTGCTGAGTGACGACGGTTCGAATTTCTTTGTAATAGCTGACGGCGGGCGTGGATGCCTTTGCGTCGTCGGCCGCTGCGGTCTGCCACGAAACCAGCAGGGCCAAGAGTGCGAGTGTGCAGGCGAGAGGAAGGTGGACGCGCCGCGCAATCCGCGGCCTCCCCGACTTGGCTGCCCGCACCACATCCCCCGCGGGCGGAAACTTGTTTGTCAAGACCAACCTCTGACGAGCTATTTATCTATACGGCACTGATTTCACCAATGGTAAGCGCACGACAAAAAAGTGTCAACACGAATCATCGGATTCAGTGCTGGAAGTCTAGCGATTTTCGAGAAAGGCCGGCCTCCGTTTCATTTGTATTGCGGATTCTGCGGCGCACTTTGAAGTCTGCCCAGCATTTCGTGAATGCGGATCAAGGCGTGGTCCACCATTCTTTCACCGGCATCCACTTCCACCCAAGTGGTGGCGTCCACTGCGCCGTACCCGCCTTCGCTTGCCGCTTGCAGAGTCGGGAAATAACCAAAGTAGCCGTTGGCGTAACCAACAAAAAATGCGTCAGGCGCGGGACAGCGGCGGCGCCACTCCATCTGGAAGTTGACGAACGCTTCGCCGGGAACCGTCATTAAGGTGATCCGCTTGTTGATCACCGCCGTGACGATAGGCAAGTCCCATTCCTCGCGAATCGCCGGGGCGAAGTCGGCGAAAAAATCCTCACCATAGCGCCGCAGTCCCTCGCGGAACTTCTCCTTTTCCCAGCGCAGGCGAAAAGCCAGCACGTCCTCTGCGAAGTCCAGGCTCGCGGGGGAATCAGATTGCATCGTCATTCTCTCCGCGACGCGTGCCGCCTCGGTTGCCAATTGTTCTCCCGCCCAATCGCGCCGCGAAACGGCGTCATCCGCCAGCGGCGTGACCGCGTGGAAGGGATTGATGTCGCCCGAAGCGCCTTGAAGGAACAGACAAACCGTTTGCCCGCCGAAAGTTTGCTCGACGAGGCTTGCCGCGACGCCGGGAAAATCCGCTGAGTACTCGAGATTGTCCGACGCGAAGATGACCGGATGGCAGGCGTAATTCACCAGGACCGCAAGCGGGCGAGCGCTCTCCGTATCAATGCGGAGAATAGAAACGGTGGGATCTTCCGGCGAAGTCTGCCGCATCTCGGGATTGCGGGGCACCCACGTGACGCTGCCATCGCTGTTCACTTGCCGGCGGTTGTGACCGATGCGAACTTTTCCATAGCCCATTCCGATGCGCGCATTCTCCACGCGCGCATGCGCTGCTTCAATGGCCGAGGCAATTTTGTCCAAGGCATTTGCCTCCCAGTGCGGGGGAACCTTGCCGGGATAATCGTCTTTGATAACAGGGCCGGAATGGGTGTGCGAGGCGGCCAATACAAGACACGAAATGCCGCGATTCCTTGCCAAGCGGTGGCGGAGCCGCGAGAGCGAGGCTGGGCCGAAGCACCGGCCCAGGTCAAGCGAGACCAGCGCCAAGCGCTTTTCTTCGACCTCTAACACCAGACATTTAGCCCATAGAGGGTCCAGAACGCCGGTGGCGACGCCGGCGCGGTCCGAGTAGCCCCACATTCGCTCCCCGGTCGGCGGCGTAATGTCCACCTTGGCCACGCCGGCTTTTAGCACGGGGGACGCGAGGGAAGTATGCATGGGTCATCCTCAATATACACATGAAGCTTTACTTATTATAAATCAGCTAACTTTTGTAACAAATTGGCCTAGCAAGGCATATTTCTTCCAGCCTCGACAGGAGGAGCGCTGAGGCGCATTCCCAAAACTAAGCCCGACGCGGCAGGAAGCATGGTCCCGCCATTAAGACTCCGATGGCCACGAACACGGCGCCCGTTTCAATCGTCAACGTGTAGGCATGGTGGGCGAAAATGCCCGACCCTACGCCGATCAGAACCAACCCCATCAGGCCAACCACTAGTCCAGCTACCGGCGCGGGATTAATTTCCGTTTGGGGCGCGGGCGTGGAAGGCTGAGAGAGCCTCTCGA
>JASHSC010000455.1 GCA_030036915.1 Terriglobia bacterium | reverse complement strand
AGGGCACCCGCGACCCGTCGCCCGAAGGCTATGGGCCGCAGGGCGAGGGGTGCCCCTACGCCGAAATGTCTGACTGAACCACTACTGTTGGACCTCTGCCTTTGCATTGCTGAAAAGTACGAGGTAGAGTCTTGTGCCCGGGGAGCAGCCTGCCCTAAAGCGGAGGCATAAATTTATTCACCCGAGGGGGCGGAAGAGCAATCGGTTGTTGGGAATCAAATCCAAACGGTTTGGGCACATATGAAAAGAGTGAACATTATCTTTGTTTCGGCAATTTTGCTCGCGTTCATTAGTCCTGCCCGCGGCCAGACGCCGGCCGCCTTTCGAGTTTTGTTTGGAGTGAACGACAACGCACCCACCCGCTGGGATGGGGCGTTAAAAGTAACTGACGTAGGGCAGTACACGGTCGAGCCGTGGCGATTTCAAGACGATGATAAGGTCGAGGGCGACCAATACCACATTTCGACGCGTTTGGCGCGCTTTTTCTACAAGCTGCCAGACAGCGATCTTCCCGTCGCCAATGGTTTCATTATTAACGCGACCTCAGTTGGAGACTCGAGCGAGTTCTCTTTCACGACGCCGCAAGGCGCATTCAGTTTTCGCGCCTCGGAAGTTCCGTTTGGAAAAGGAATTTACAAGCTCGACGGGCGAGTTTATGTGGACCGCATTCCCCCTTCCACCCGCTTGAGTGAGACTCGCGAGGAGGAGGATTATCCCGCTCTCGCTGCGGGCGCAAACGGCGACGCCTGGCTCGCCTACGTGCAGTTTCATCACAGCCCCGATGCCGACAAAATCCGGGCAAATCCGCCGAGCATGCCCAAGGATTTCAAAATCTATGCGGAGCCCACGGGCGGCGATCAGATCTGGGCAAGAAGGTTTTCGAACGGCACCTGGGGCGAGAGCATCGCCATAACCTCCGCGGGCGAGGATTGCTACAAAGCCGCCGTCGCCGTGGACGGCAGCGGCCGCGCGTGGATTATCTGGTCGCAGAATGACGCGGAAAATTTTGACATTTACGCGCGTCCGGTGGATTCCTCGGGCCCGGGCCCGCAGGTGCAAATCTCGAGCGAAGCAGGGGCCGATATCGATGCGGTCGCCGCCACGGACGCAGGCGGCAAGGTCTGGATTGCCTGGCAAGGCTGGCGGAACGGCGTGGCAGCAATCTACGTGGCGCATCAGGAAGGCAACGGCTTTTCCAAGCCGATAAGAATTTCAAACTCCGGCGCCGACGAATGGGACCCCGCCATTGCCGCGGACAAATCGGGGCGCGTGGCCGTGGCGTGGGACTCCTACCGCAATGGAAATTTCGACGTCTACGCGCGAATTTATTCCGGGAATGCCTGGGGAGACGAAATTCCCATCGCCGCCACACCCTTGTACGAAGCCTATCCCTCCATCGCCTACGATGGAACTGGCCGCCTCTGGGTCGCTTACGAAGAAGGCGCGCGCAATTGGGGGAAGGATTGGGGCGCATACGCCACTTCCGGAGTCTCAGTGTATCAAGGGCGCCTGATCAAGCTGCGCGGTCTGGAGCCAAACGGAAGCTTCGTCAACCTTGATTCACCGGTGGATGCGGCATTGGCAGGCGTTCCGAACACGCGCGCGGACCGGCTGGGCAGCCAGGCAAGCTCAGCGCTTGAATCCCTAAACCTGAACCCGGACTTCCCCTCGTATCGATTGGGCAGCGAGGAGCCGCGATGGTTTCCCACGGTTGTACGCAACAGTTTGCCGCGGCTCGCCGTGGATGGTTCAGGGCGCATCTGGCTGGCTTTCCGCACGCCTCATCCGGTGTGGTTCGGGCCCCTCGGCACAACCTGGCATGAGTACCTGATTTCCTTTGATGGCAAAGCATGGACGAAGCCAATCTACCTGGATCACACGGACAATTTGCTGGACAATCGCCCGGCATTGGCGGCGGTGGCCGACGGCGAGCTGTTGACGGTGAGTTCCTCGGACGGGCGGCGTGATGACAGTCCGCCCAAACCACCATTCACCTCAAACTCCTATCTCCGAACCCTGAACGACCCCTACAACAATGACCTTTGGAGCAGCGAAGTTGACCTCGGTCCGGCGACGCAACCGGCTCCAGCGACCGCGGTGCAGCCCGAGGCGCCTCCCGCGAATACAATTGATCACCTGCGCATGGCGGCAATTCAGGCCATTCATGCTTATCGCGGCGGGCCGGGAAAAAACCTGCGCATCGTTCGCGGGGAATTCCACCGCCACAGTGAAATTTCCACCGACGGCAGTGACGACGGCAGCCTCTTCGACCAGTATCGCTATATCCGCGATGCGGTGGGGCTGGATTGGGTAGGCTGCTGCGATCATGATAACGGCAACGGGCGTGAGTACACGTGGTGGATCACCCAGAAGCTGACCGACGTTTTTTATGCTCCCGGCCACTTTTCCCCGATGTTCTCCTACGAGCGCAGCGTGAATTATCCCGATGGCCATCGCAACGTAATCTTCGCACAGCGCGGCATTCACGTGCTGCCGCGCCTCGACCCGCTGCACCTGGCCGACGCTGCGGAGGCCGCCCGCTACGAACCCACTCCCGACACCCAGATGCTTTATGCCTACCTGAAGCAGTTTGACGGCGTCGCAGGTTCGCACACCAGCGCCACCGGCATGGGCACGGACTGGCGGGACAACGACCCCAATGCGGAGCCGGTGGTGGAAATCTACCAGGGTCTGCGGCAGGACTACGAAATGCCCGGCGCCCCACGCTCCAGCAGCGCGAAGGATTCCATCGGAGGCTGGCGGCCCAAAGGTTTTGTGAATCTGGCTTTGGACAAAGGTTACCGCCTGGGGTTTGAAGCGAGTTCTGACCACATTTCCACTCATATGAGCTACGCGAACCTCTATGTAACCGGGGTGACGCGAGAGGCGGTCTTGGACGCGCTCAAGAAGCGTCATGTTTACGCGGCCACGGACGAAATTCTGGCGGATTTTGAGTGCGAGAATCACATGATGGGGGACGAATTTTCCAGCACGGAACCACCCACGCTGCGCATCAAACTTCGTGGCACTTCCAAATTCTCAAAAGTGACCGTTATCCGTGACGGCAAGATTGTTTATGCGGATTCGCCCCACACCCAAGAGGTGGAGTTGTCCTGGCGGGACAATCAGCCAAATAAGGATAAGACAAGCTACTACTACGTGCGGGGCGAGCAGGATGA
>JASHSC010000454.1 GCA_030036915.1 Terriglobia bacterium | reverse complement strand
TTTGAGGAAATCTCGAACAAAAGACAGATACTTTTCGTCTTGCGTTTCGTGGTAGAGGGCCAACATGGCGTTGTGAATTCCGACTTCGGGCAAGGCAGGCGTAATGTCTAGATCTCCGAAAGGATGATGGGGATCGGCCGTCCAGCGCGCAATAATGTAATCGGCAAGCTTCCTTGCCGCCTCTCCTGAAGCAGTTTCCCCGTAAAACCGATGGTCCATGGAGAGTCCATAAACGATGTACGCCATTTCGGACAGGTCCCACAGCGCCCACATGCGGTTTTCTGGAGAGAGATAACCGATGTAGCCATCGTCGCCCTGGGTTTTCAGAACCTCGCCAACCAGCCATTCTTTGAATTTCAAGACGTCGGGGTCGCCCGTAACCTTTGCGAACTGGACGGAGGCATCAATAAGTTTTCCTACTCCATAATATGCGGAAGCCTGTTTACGAGCACGAAGCGGCTCAAGAAAGTCTTGGTCGGTGTTCAGGACAAGGAGATTGTTCTTCACTGTAATGTCAATTCGACGCCCAATTTCTCCGCCGACCATTACAGATCCAAGCGGCAATCGCCGTGCCTGTTTGGAAGTTGCGGGAGCACTTGTACCGCACCCCGACGCGGGTTCGACCCGTATGACCCCCCTCAAACCCGGTCCCCTTGCCGTGCCCGGGGTCGCTATTGCCGCCGCAAGAAACTCACGTCGATTTACCATATTCCCACCTCATTTCTGCTGGTCACCAGCAAGGGCCTATGAAAATTGCCACCGTGGACGTCAGGAGTGATCCGACATGACCTTTCAGTCGCTCACACCGGGCCGCGACTGTCGTCGTCAAGCTGCCAAGAATAACCAACTTCCAGACCCGTGGTGATCGCCCCATGGGTGGATCAGTCCAGCCTCTGGAACTTCACCGCATCGGCTACAATCACATCATCTGCCCCGTTGGTCAGCCTGACGTAATCAGGATCGGTAGCGATTCCCAATACGTTCCAATCGCCCACATTGCAGCTGAAGTCCATCGAAATGGTTTTTGACCCGGCTTCGGAGTCGATTGTCAAGAAAGCGTTTGGAAGCAAGACGGCCAATTGCAGAGTGGCAATAGCAGACTGAAATTCTATGCGTACAGATCACAAGGCTACCCCGCTGCCATCTCGCCGTCTTAGATCCATTGTCGCCTTCCGATCCAGAAGGCACCCATTTCCCAGTTTCCGCTATCCATGGCGACATCATTATGCCATCCGCCGCCGGTCAGCAGAAAGCTACCCCATATCGTTCGATCATCGATGGTAACTCCCCAGTCGGGTTGGGTAAGAATCCTCCACGGTTGGCATTGAACTTCTGGGAACCGCTGGTTCACCTCCATCCACTCATTCAATCTCGCTGCGCGCTCTTCCGTGGCCGATGGGTTTTCATCGGCCACGTCGACCAGTTCTATGGGGTCGCGCTTCAAATCGAAAACCTGCGGTTTCTCATCCCAGGTGTTTGATCAACAGATGGTTTTCGGAGTGCACAGAGCGTCGACGGTTTGCCAAGCCGTCCTTGGCGTAGACGCATTGATTGACGGCGCGAACGTCGCCCCGGTTCATCGGAACCAAACTGTGCCCCAGCGCGCTGCTCAAAGGAGGTACACCCGCCAAATCAAGGATGGTGGGAGCGGAATCGATATTCGCGGCAAGCCCATCAACCACCAGCCCTAATCCTGAAAATAGTACGCCCGGCAAGAGTTGATGTCGGCGCTACGGGAGAGGCCGAATAGTTTTCCTAAACTCTACTGGTAAGTTTTGCAGGTTCGGGATGTCAGATCATTCGCGCAGACCGCCCAGTGATGTTAATATTGCCGCCGTTGCATATGCTTGGGCCAGGACCGTCTTCAGGAGTTGCGGATGCAGATACGGAGAAGGACGTTCTTATCCGCCGTGGCAGGGGCGTGGCCCGCTCTGCGCTCAAGACTGGCGTTGTTGTCTGACCTGCCGCAGGCGCATGTCGAGGGAAACGCGGCCCGCTCCGCGCCCGACTTCAAGCTGGTGGCGACGGGTAGCTGGGTGAAGTTGGGGGACGCGCCTCAAGGCTTCGACCCCGCCTTTAGTTGCGGTTTACAGGGTTGGAATATTGCCAACGGTGGCTCGCCCGCCTCCTACCACTTCGCGGTAAAGCCCTCTGGCCAATATTTGGTGGCAATAGGCTTTTATGATCCTGTTACTAACCCTGGAACTCGCGTTCAGAACATCATGGTGGACGGACCGTCGATACCCTTGATCCCGCCGCGAAAGGCCAGCCGCGGTTCGAATTTACAAGGCAAGCGATCTCAACGAAGATGGCTGGCTGGAAGTGACGTGTACGCACGCCCATGACGAGGCGGGCGTCACGGCGTTGATGAATATCATTTGGATCTTCGACGCTGGAAGAACACCTGCTGTCGCTAAACTCGCGCGCGGTGAAGATGAGACGCCCTATCTTTATCTGGTCGACTTCAGAAGTGCGGCATCCGTAGCACGGGGACACGTCGAATACCCGAAGCTTCCTGACGATTACCTGAAGCGGATGCTCCCTTTGCGAGCGGTCAAAGGTGATCTGGATGCGGACTTCGGGCCGATTGATCCGCTCGACCTGCAGATTCGGGGAGAGCTTGCTGACCGCATCCAGACTCTTCTCGATCGCTGGGGCTTTGCAGGCCGTGATCAGAAATTAGTGGGTGGGTTCCTGAGTGACTCCGGGTTCGAAGTGGCTGGCCGATATTTGGACGCGATGTGTTTACTCTCACGCCTGACGAAACGCGATTTCGACTTGCAAGTTAACTTTGAAGCGTTGCTGGCGCGGCAGCAGCGCGAGGGCGAGCAATCCGGAGCGTTTGTAGGAGGAAATGGGCCCCTCCGCCCCGCGGCCTCCTGGACCCAGGGGATTGTATTGGGCGCGCTGATTTCATACTACGAACACAGCGGCGGCGATCCCAGAGCGATTGATGCCGGCGAACGGGTTGTCGATTGGTACGGCAACCTGCTCGACGGAAAATTTGCCGTGGGATCATGGGGAGGCAACGGCCGGTACGGCGCCCTCGATCCGTTGCTTGCCTTCTATGCGCGGACCCGAAATCCCAAGGCTCTGGCGCTCGCGCGCAGGATGGCGGCCATGGACCGCGTGTCTGGCGGCGTCGCATGGATGATCTCCGGGAAAGACTGCAAGGACCATCTGCATTCCTGCCTGAACACAGTGCGCGGGTTGCCTTGGCTTTACGTTGCCACGGGCGATCGCAGCTACCTCGATGATTCCATCGCCGCATGTGACCGGATTTTTGAATGGTGTACCTGGTCGAACGGCGCCGTGGCGAAGTTGGTGCACCCGGCCGAGCCGCACGCTTTCAAGACCGATGAGACATGCCCCACCGCCGACGAGGTGATGTTGTCTTACCACCTGTGGGACCTAACGCACCAGGAGAAGTTCTACCACCGCGCCGAGGTGATTTACTACAACGGGATTCGCTTCCTGCAGTGGTTTAACGGCAATTTCAACACCTATAGTGACCCCTACATAGGCCTCAAAGGGCCCGACAATTGGTGGTGCTGCAGTTGGTGGGGAGCAAAAGCGCTTCACGAGGTCGCGCGGCACCTCTACGCGGCGTCTTCACGCGAAGCCTTCGTCAACGGCTTCATGCCATCCGGTGCTACCCTGCGGTTCGAGGACGGCTCCATGGACATCAATATGGAAGCGGACATTCCAGGGAGTGGAGACATTCGACTGACAGTAACGCCTCGGGGGCTTCAGAACTTGGCACTGAATAGGCGGATTCCCGATTGGTCGAAATTTCGTGAGGTCCGCATTAACGGAGCTCCGTCGGATATTCGGCCCAAAGAAGGTTATGCGCGCATCGAACGTGCCTGGCGCACGGGCGACCGTGTTGAGCTATCGCTCGACCTGCCGTTGCAAGTGGTCTTGGAGTCAGGGTATGGGCCCACCTCCGTTAAGAGGGGACCGGTATCCGTCGACGGCGCCGAGCCGGTGAGCGCCGGGAGTATCCTGATCTATCGCGGGCCGGCGATTGTTGCCCATTTCCGCCTGCAGAATGGCTGTGACCTTGTGTGGGCCTATAGTGGTGATGAGCCGCACCTGTTCGAAACCACAAAGACGACGCCAGACACCCTCTCAATTGTGCAGGCCGATTACCGCCACGACGTGGTTCCGCAACTTACCCGTGTCATCACCAAGTCGGCCGGAATTCTGATTCAGTGGGAGTGGCGAACGGGTCCCGGCGCGGCTTGGACATTGAACCGTTCGGCATGGGTCAGCTCGACCGTTCCCGTGCAGATCGAATACACGGCCGAAATCGTCCCGCCACACGGCGTGGACGCACGAGAGATAGTTGGTGTGATGAAATCCGCGCGACTGTGCGGGGTTCGGATGCAATGGCCGCCCTCCGAGCCTTCCACCTACTTCGAGAAGCACGGTTACCCGCGACGAGCGAACGTGACGGTAGACCATCGAACCGCTACGCCAGAGGGTTACGATGGATGGCGAGGTCGCCGCGTCATTCTCGACAGCGGCTCGGTGCAATTTCACGTATCTGCCGCATCGAAGACCTTGGTCGTAAATGAATCAAGTTCCGGCGCCCATAGCGGAGTATACTGCGTACCCAAGCGTCGCCGCGACGGTCGAATTTCCGCTTCGTGCCGGCTGGAGATTACTGGCCAGAGCCAGTTCCACCTACCTCTCATCAGCCCCGCCCGCCCTTTGTAATGCCGGTTCCGGACAGTCGCGCAGGTTGTCCATAAAGACCCGGCGGGCCAATGCTTCTGCTGGTGGTCCGGTGTCCGGCGGGTGGTCGATAGCGAATCGCAGATTGGGGATGCGATCCTTTAACCTCACGAATTTCGGGACCAGTGTCGCTGCGAGCCTCAAAACCTGAAAGAATTACTCTTTTCCTCATTCGATGCGGACGAATCTTACAGTTCCTGCAACCACGGGTCCGCTAGCGCAATTCGTCAGATCGACGGAGACAGGGTCGTGGAAGCGCCCCAAAAGGTTCCAACGATCCTGGCCCTTGCTCGCA
>JASHSC010000453.1 GCA_030036915.1 Terriglobia bacterium | reverse complement strand
CAAATTCCTGCGCCCGGGATTCCCAACTGTAGTTTTCCACCACGTGGCGGCGAGCCGCCTTCCCGATCTCTTCTCCCTGTTGCGGGCAATTCAGGGGGTCCAGCGCCAAGCGCGCGAACTCTTCGCGGTCTTGCGCCACCAACAAGTGCTTTCCGGGGATGCAGTCGATTCCCCGCACCGCCTCCGGGTAAGCAATGATGGGCAGGCCGAGCGCCATGGCTTCCAACAATTTATTTTTCACTCCCGTTCCGTATCGCAACGGACAGACGTAAACGCGGGAGTTGCAAAGGGCGGTTCGCAGGTCGGGAAGATTGGCGGAGAGCTTGATTCCCGGCAGGGAAGCGAGATCGCGAACCTGCTGCGCGGGCCTCGCGCCCACTACGTGAAACACCGCCTGGGAAATCTGCGCGCGGATGAGGGGAAAAATCTCGCGGGCGAATTCCACCGCCGCCTGCACGTTGGGCGCGTACTCCAAATTGCCGTGAAACACCAGGGTGGAGTGTCCGCTCACTCCGGGGGTGGGGTGAAAGTATTCCGTATCGATGCCGTTGGAAACGACGCCCACCTGGGCGCGCGGGGCGGCCTCGCGAATGGCGCGGGCCTCAGCGTCCGACACGACGACACAACAATCGAAGCGCGGGTACACCAGCCGCTCGTAGCGCCCTTCGATTTGGTTCAAGAGACGGAAACGAAGCCGTTCGCGCCACGACGCCCCGCAAGCCGCCATCTGCTTGCACCGCAGCTTCCAGGAATCGTGCAAGGAGAGCACGCGGGGAAGCGAAAGTTTGCCGGGAATCAGGCCGCCTGCATAGCTTCCTTCCACGTGCAGGACGTCCCATTGCCGGGATTTAATTCCTTTTGAGAGCAGGTCGGAAAACCGGCGGCGATAGCGCAGCGGTTTGCCCCACGCATAGGTGCTGAAAAGCGTGAATGGCGTCAGCACCGTCTTGCTCTCCTGAACGGGAATAATGTTGAGCGTGGAGCAATGTTTTCGCGCCCACCCCAGATGGTCGTAATCGTCCTCCCGCAGCAGGGAAATCAGATCGATTTGGTGACGCCGGGAAAGGCATCGCAGCAAGTTGGCGCCAATCAGGCGAAAACCATCGTGACAGGGAAGGTAGGGTAGAGCCTGGGTTACCAGGGCGATGTTCATTTCATGTCCTTTCCCGCGCCTTGGTGGTGCGGCCATCCTGGCCGTGGCCGTTCACGATTAAGACGCCCATGCCACTTGCCCATATTTTTACCGCCCGCCATGTGACTCCTCCCGACTGACGAGTTCTTCCACGGGCGGGGTCAGGGGCGGCTCCAGTTCGGACCATTCCCTTTTGCTCGCCTCGACATGAGCGTTAGGGGGTGCGGCAGCGCCTGCCCACACCCAGAGCATTTGAATCCGCAGGCGGATGGCCTCCGTCAAGATCTGCCGCTCGGATGGTTCGATTCCGAACGCGAAGGTGGCCACGGCGAACAGGAGAACCTGCCCGGAGACGACGAATGCGAAGCTCAACATCTTCGTCATGGCAGCCGGGTGAAGCGCCAGAGCACACACGGCTGCCGTGAATGCGAAGACGCCCAAGGGGCGCAACAGTCCTTCCCGCGCGTAGCGGGCGGCGGGTAACTTGAGCACCCAAAGGACGTAGGTGGGCATCAGAATCAGCCCCGTAAACAGCATGGGGACGGCCGTTCCCAGCGCCACGCCCACCAGGCCCATGGTTCGCGCCCAATAGATGCTCAGAACCAGATTCACCGCACCCTCCGCCAGCGTCCACAAGCCGAGAAGTTGGTGCCGATTGAGGGCGTAGAGCAGGCAGTTCGACGGGAACTGGGCGATGGTGGCGACGTACCCAACAGTGAGCACCATCAGGAGGGAATAACTCGAAATAAACCGCTGGCCCACCCAAAGCTGAAGCAGCGCCTTTCCATCGATCCAGAGCAGTAATCCGATCAGGAGGCTGAGCAGGGTGGTGGCGCGCGTTCCGCCCAGGAAAACCTTCTGCAAGTCCCGGCCCTTCCCTTGACCTTCCAGCGAGCTCATTCGGGGCATCAGCGGCCCCGCCAGTCCTACGGCGATGGATTTGAAGTATTCCATCAACCGCCCTGCCACATTGAAGGGCGTAATCAAGGCAACGCTGAGGAGCCGGGCGATGACGATCGAGTCCGTATAGAACCGCAGGTAGTCGCCCGCCGTGTTCAGCAGAAGATAGAAGCTGTAGGTTCCGAGCTCGCGAGTCCTTACCCAGGTGGCCTGGCGGGGGTCGAGTGAAATCTCCGGATCCACGTGATAAACCGAGATCAAGTTGAGGACAAGGAGCAGGACGGAAGTAACCAGACTGACCAGCGCAACTCCCTCAACACCTGCTCCAAAGTGGAGAATGACGATGATGAGGGCGCCGCGGATGACCGCCGACACGACATCCACTGCGTTGTAAAGATCAAATCGCTCCAAACCGCACAGATATGCTCCCAAAACGCGGCCCGGGAGGAGCACTGCGACGTTCAGCCCCAGCAGCAGAAGGAGGCCGCGAAATTCCGCAGCAGCGGACCCGTGCACACTGAAAAATCGTGGAATCACCGGCAGGCAGACGACACTAAGCACCGCCACCAGACAACCCATGGAGGTGCTCACCGCGATTGCCGTGCTGATGACTTCGTTCAGGCCACGGCGGTCGCCGGTTCCCGTCAATCGTGCGACGAACCGATGCAGGGTTGGACGGATTCCCAAATCCAGAATGCCGGCATAATCCACCACCGACATCACCAAAACCCAGAGGCCAAAGTTAAAATCCCCCAGATAGTGGATTAGGATGGGAGTCAGGATGACAGAGATGACCCCCCGCAGGACCAACGCCAGCCAATTTGAGAAGATGTTCCTGAGCATGAAGTCGAGAATTTTCCTTTAAGTAGGGGCAACCCTTGCGGTTGCTCCCGCCTGGGCGGGACGGCCGCAAGGGCCGCCCCTATGGTGCACGTTGTTGTAGCGTCGATCTCCGACCCGTCGCCCGAAGGCTTTAGGCCGCGGGGCGAGGACCGCCGCTACTGTTTCAGTGCCTCCTCGGCCAATTGGCGGTTGATCTCGCCATTGGCTTTCACCACCGCGGAGAGGAAATCTCCGTAATTTCGTTCCTCACCGCCGATCGAAAACCCCTTATCATCCTTTCCGCGCGCCACTGCGTCCTCCCGCCCGTCGTACGCGTTGTCGCGCGCCGTCACCAGCCCCCAATTTGCTGCCTCGCCGGCCTTGTCCATGTATTCCCACCAGTCGAGACCTACCAGGGGCAACGTCCCATCGGGTGTGCGATGAGAAAAAAATTCCCCCACCTCCTGCGCGTAAATCGCGCCGCGTTGCGCCTGAGTGTCGAAGTCGAAAAACTCGTGCAGCCGTCCGGGCATGGGAGAATCCGGATTGGCTCTCAGCCCCATCCAGACAAACATGGGTTTGCCGGTGAGTGCGTACGTCTTGTCGATGATTTGGGGATTGCTCAAGTCCGCGCCGATCTGAAGCACATCGCAATAACGCCCCGCGGCCTGAAGAATCTGGGGCCGCGTCAAGCCGTCGTGCGAATCCAGCACCGCCGGGCCGAACAACAGTTGATGCGGCGTGGCAGCGCGCACGGCGTCATGCACAACGCGGAAGTAGCGATCGGCGTAAATTGCCAGGAAGGCGTCCAGGTCGGTTTTTACCGCGGGGGCGGTTGTCGAAAGTCGAATCGGGTCGTTGCCAATCCACGCGTGGCGGCCGTTTTCGTCCAGCAAACCCTTGCCGTTGGGCCAGCCACCGTCGGAATCGAAGGTGGTGTAATTTGAACCCCAGACGGAATTCAGCCGGGCGATGGTCCCATATTTCTTTTCCAGATAGTCCCGCCAGGCGCGCTTGGCATAGACCGTGGGGTCCTTGTATTCCACCGTTTGCTTCGTGCCCACCACCGCGCCGACTTCGGTATTCCGGTCCTGCAAGGGCTTGGTGACGGCGACAATCCATCCGATGTGGGGATGAATAACGCTGTCGCGGCCCGGAATCTCCGGCCCCGGCCCGAAGCCGAACAGGTTGTCGCTGTCGTCGGGCGTTGTGCCGATCAGCCACGGCGTATTCAGAAGGCTTGGTTGCGGAGCGCCTCCGGACCAGGACTTCTCCGTAAAGACCGTGTCGGAGGAAGCGGTTCTCTTGTCGGCGGCGAGGTTCCGCGCATAAATTTCGAAATTCGGGTCAAAGACGTCGGGAACGTGCCCGGGCCAACCGTGATAGACCTCCGGGTCTACGGCGCCCGCCAGCAAAGTTTTAAAAGGCCCGGGCGCGAGGTGCCCGTAGTTGATCGCGCCGTACCAGGAAAGATTCATGAAGCGGATAAAGGGCATCTGCTCAAAATTTCCACGGTCGCGGCCGTATGTGGGCACAGGATAGGTGTAGGACGACGAATACTCGCCCAGCGTGTTGAATCCCCAATTTTTCAGCCGCTCAGCGGTGTGACGTGCGAAGGCAAACTCATCTCCGTGATACTTTTGCTGAAAAGCCTCCTGCGCGGCGGCCCCGCCATCGCTAAAATCGACGGCGTATACAGCCCGCATCCAGAAGAGATCTCCATCCGGGTTGATGAATACCCAGCGGGAGTCGATTTTCTCGACGCTGAAGAACCCCGTGCCCCGGGTCACGCGCGGGCGAACACCGCCGAAACGATCGAAGGCGACGGCAGGATTGGACCCGGCATTGCTGGGCAACCCGCCCGGCGAAACGCGCGGTGCGGCCGATGGGGCTGCTGCGAAAATTGCGCAGAGGGCAGCGGCCCACACCATCCATCGGCGTTTAATGAGCGTTTCCATTATGAGTGGTCCACCTCCGCCAATGCCGGCTCAAAATCGCCGGTATCGCCTCCAGAATCCAGGGGTTCGTCGCCGGGCGTCTCTGCGTGATGAACTTCACCCGCCAGACTTTCCAGACATGGCGTAAGGAATACCAGCATCCAGAGAAATTTTTGCCGCTCCGCAGAAAGGAAGAGGATGGCTACAGCAACTCCCACCAGGCCAGCGTAGATTCCCTGCGTCGCATCCAGCAGAACGCCGGGCGTGCGGGGGCCGGCATCACGCAGAATTCGCCTCAGACTTCTGAAAGAGATCCCCAGGATGATGAGGAAGACGGCGAGCGCGGGAATTCCCATTTCGGCGGCGTATTCGATGTAGGTGTTGTGGGCGATCTTTTCCAGATCGATGCCCGAAGCCTCGTAATTGGTCACCATAGGTTTGAAATTGCCCAGGCCCACGCCGGTGAGGGGATTTTGTTTGACCATGCGCAGGCCGGCGGTCCAAAGCTCCAGCCGCGTGCTCGCCCCCATCTCATCGCCGTAACTGGGATGAAGGAGGCGCCCGAGCGGGGAGGCAGGCATCAGGAGCAGCAAGGGAAGCAGGAGCGCGCCTAGCAGCGCCAAGTTCCGCACCCGCTCCTTCGACTGCCACACCACACAGACAAATGCCGCGACCAGACCGATAAACCCTCCACGGGAGGCTGCCAGCATGAAGGCAGCGAGAATCAGGATGGAGCAAACCAGACTGTAGGTCCTCTCTAACTTCGTGTGGCCCTGCCGCATAAAGTAGTAGGCGATGGGAAGACAGGCGACAGCAGATAGGCAGAAATAGTTCGGATCGCCCGTCACGTAACCCGGGCGGAAGCCCGGATAAAGATTGTGATACTCCTGCCATTCCCGAATGACGTAGAGCGAGGCGATCGCCATCGAAGCGATTGCCACCAGCAGCGTCAACTTCAGGCGGGGAAGCGTGTCAACCAGCGAGACGGTGACGAAAAAAAGAAAAAGGAAGGAGAAGTAGGTGAAGAGGGGGCTCATATACCAGAGAACCGGAACGCCCTTCCACAAATAGGAAAAGCTCGCCATAATGAATAGCAGAAGAAACCACATTAGCAGCGGCGAGCGAAAGCCTTCGCGCATGAATCCGCGCCGGATGCCGTACCACATGGCATAGGCCATGGAGGCGATGCCGATATATTTGGTTACCGTCAGCGCGCCGATAAAATTGCTCCACAGCGGGTGACTTTCCAGCGGCATGACGGCGACCAGAAAATAGAAAAAAATCATAGGGCTTGCGCTCGCCTTGCGCGCGAATCGAAATTCCAAAAGCTTCAGATTTGCGGTTCCAGCCGGTGGCGGCTGAGGCGCACGACCAAATTGGGCCGGTAGCTTTCCAGGTTGCCCAGGTATTTCTCGGTTGAAACGCCGATAGGCGTACGGTCGCGGCCCAGCTTCCACCATGCCTTGAACCCGTCCCGGATGCCCCGCAGGAATGCGCCGTAATGTTTTGATCGCAGCGTGAAATAGAACATCATCAGAAGTTTGGGGATCAGGAATTTCATTCCTGCGAGCAGGTGGTAATCCTTTCGCGCAATCCAGATGTAGTTGCGGGTATAGAAATAGTAAGGACGATCGGAGGTGCGTGTTGCGGGTGACATTAAATGGCGGGCCCGAACCTGCGGGGTGTATAGAATCTTGTAGTCACAGTCGAGGACGCGTAGAGCAAAATCGTGGCCCTCAACGCCGATGAAGAGCGGCTCATAATAGAGGCCGACGTTCTCAAAGACCTCGCGGCGAAAAGCTGAGGCGCCTTCGGGAAAAAAGTTGGACTCAAATTCCGTATCGGAACAGTCCATCCAGGGGCGGGGATGGCACCATTCCCGTGTGCGCAGCATTCCCGTGTCCGCGTCAATCACCCGGAACGCCAGCAAATGAACGTCCGGTCGCTCGGCGAACTTCTGAACGACTTTGGAAACTTCGAAGGGTGAATCCAGGTAGACGTCGTTATCAATGGTCAAGATGATTTCACCCTTCGCCTCGCGGATTCCCGCGTTCCTGCCGCCGCATGGGCCAAGGTTGCAGGGGAGACTGATCAGCTTGATTCCCGGAGCGTGCCCCGCCAGGAAATCTGCAACGCCGTCCTGAGAGCCGTTGTCCACCAGGATGATTTCGAGGTTGCGGTACTCCTGGGAGAGCGCGGAATCCAGCGAGCGGAGCAGCGCGTCCCGCCGCCGGTAATTCAGGATCACGATGCTGACCAGAATGTCCCCATCCTTTTGTTCTGCCGAGTTCATGAAATTGTCCCCATGAGAAATTGTTGGTAGTTCGAGTTGATGTCGCGGGCGAGTTGCCGCCAGGAAATTCTCGACCCCTCATGCGGGCGCACGGGAAGCCAATCGCGCCAGGTCTGTAGCGAATGATTCGGAAATACGTGTTCGCCGTCCCCGATCAGGTACGGAAGCCAAAGGAATAACTCACCCGCCGCCGCGTAAATCCAGTATCGAGGAGAGGCCCGCCGGCCCAGACGCCACCAGCGAGGCGATTCCGCGAAGCATTTCCGCCAACCGCATCGGCGCACCAGGCTGGCCCAGCCCTGCAATCGCTCGCGCCGCGGCTGAAGCTGCATCCAGCGATGCATCGGGTTGGCGCCCGGCAGCTCGCTCGATTCGCCAGTGAGCTGGCCTAGTTCCCATTTCCAAAGGCGCCCGGCGTAATCCCACACGGTGGGTTGGAGCGACGGGAAGGATTCAGCCTCTCCCGAGGCGGGGCAAATCTTCCAGCAGGTCAGCCTCTGCACGAGTTCTGCAAATGGCCCGAGAGGGAAGGGCTGCACCCGAATCCGGTGCGATTTTTCGGCCAGTTTGAGCAGGCGGGCGCTGCGTTCCTGGTAGCTGGGCGCGTACTCTCCGCAAAAAAGCAGGAATGAAGTGGCAAGATCCAAAGCCAGCTTCACGGTTTGGTAGTCGGGCTGGAGCGTCAACTCCTGCGCAGACAGCGGGTCCGTACTGGCCACAGACAACTGCTCAATGATCCGATTGCACACCAACCGCCATGCATCCTCGCGCGGGATGTCGCCTGCGGACCAATCCGGAATCAGTGCGAGAATGTCGGGGTCACCCCATACCACGCGGCCGCATTGCTTCAACTCAAAACTATAGATTTGCGGGCCGAGGCGCGCCAGGTAGCTCGGATGAACCGGACTTAAGCCCACCCGGCAGGCGATGCAGGTGCGCAGAAGGCGACTCTCGATTTCCCTCTGGATTTCAGACAATTTGTCCGCCTTCACCAGGGATTCGCCCGGTTTGAATACCAAAACGAATTCGCAATCGCCGAGGAAGCTCCAGCCACCTGTTACGCTTAGGACGGTCGATTCAGCCCTCGCGGCGCTTCCTGTCAGGGTGATGGCCTTCAATCTGGGCCCAAGGTGCTCCACGGATACGGCAACGGTCTCGCGTAGCACCTGAGCAAGGGGATCCACGGCGGACTCCGAATCGCGGACCACACCTGCGGGGGGTACCCTGTTGGAATTGGCCAAACTCTTCATTCACACATCTCTGGTACACATCTCTTTTTCAGTTGCGGAACGCGGCAGCATGCCGCGAAGACGCACTTATGGAATTCACACCTTGACGAGGATCGCCGACCCCGGGCGGGCGTTGGTTCCAGGCAAGCCGGTAGAGATCCGCCGTCTCGCGAACCTGCTTCGCCAGCGTGAATTCCGACATGATGAACTCTCTGCCCCACCGCCCCATGGATTCGCGCATTTCCGGATGCCGGAACATTTGGCAAATAGCTTCCGCAAGCTGGATTGGGTCGCGGGGCGGAACGGTTAAGCCAGTCTTTCCATGAATGACCACCTCAGGTGTGCCGTCCACGGCCGTTGCCACGACAGGGCAGCCGGAAGCCAAGGATTCAATGGCGACCAAGGGCAGGCCTTCGTAGAGTGAAGGCAGAACCATGAGGTCCGCGAAGGCGTACCAGTCCGCCATGTTCGGTTGATAACCGACAAACCTGAGGTTGGAGTTCAAGCCCAAGCTTGCGGCTTGCGCCTCAAGTTCTTTTCGTAAGATCCCATCCCCCACCAGAACGACTTTCAATTGAGGGAATTCCCTGAGCACCAAGGGAAGAGCCGCCAAAAAGTTGGAATGCCCTTTTTGTGGTTCGAGGCGCGCGGGGACGAGCAGCACAGGATCGCTCTCGCCGAACCCCAGGGCTTGACGGAGTCCGGAAGGTTCAGGCCGACCGGGAGCGAACTGAGCCGGATCGCATCCATTGCGGATGACGACGACTTTCCGTTGCTCGATCCCCTTGGTTTCCAGGAGAAATTTGGCGCTGGCCTGGGAAACG